>NZ_JBHVYI010000054.1:0-62636 GCF_042880975.1 Streptomyces sp. NPDC058289 | reverse complement strand
GAGGCCTGGGCCCGCGGGACCGCGCTGAACGCGGCGCGACGCGGCGACCTGGTCCTGGCCGTCAGCGAGGCCGCGGCCAACTCCCTGTCCCACGGAGGCGGGAAAGGCACACTGCGCCTGTGGACCACCACCGGCGCCCGCCCGGGAGTCGTCGCCGAAATCCGCGACAGCGGCCACCTGGCCGACCCCCTCGCGGGCCGCCGCCGCCCCTCCCTCGCATCGGCGAACGGCGGCCGCGGCCTGTGGATGATCCACCAGCTCTGCGATCTGGTCGAGATCCGCGCCGTGGACGACGACTTCACGCTGCGACTCCACATGGCAACGCCCTGACACCGGAGGTCACCTACACTCGGGGTCGGGCTCGGGTGTCCTCGAGCCGCTCGGGGGCATACGAACAGTCCGGGACGCCGACCACGACCTCGTCGTTCGGTCCCGGACCAGCGAACGAAGCAGCGTCGGCACGGGGGTGCGAGAGCACGGTGGAGACCATCGGACCGAAGACGGGAGATCCAGTGAGCGCCGGCCTTCCCGGCGGCCTTCCCGGAGGAGGCCAGCGGCGACGCCTCGCACTGGCGGGCGTCGGGGGCGCGGTGGCCAAGGGACGCGACTTCACGCGCCGGGCCCTGCGGGACTGGGGCTGGGACGGAACGGAAACCGCCGAGGACACCCTGCTCCTCGTGTCCGAGCTGCTGACCAACGCCTCCCTGCACGCGGACGGCTGCCACGAGCTCGTGCTCACGGCCGGGGAGACGCTGCGCATCGAGGTCTACGACGGCACGACGGATCTGCCCGTCCTCCACCCGGCCCCGCGGCGCGGCATGCCCGGCGGCCACGGTCTGCACATCGTGGAGCGCCTGTCCGACCACTGGGGCACGCACGCACATGAGAACGGCAAGGCCGTCTGGGCCGAGATCGAGGCATCCCGACTGAAGTCCGGCCGGCCCGCGCCACGCTGACGGGACCGGGACCGGGACCGGGACCGGGATCGGGGCCGCACGCCCGGCCTGTTCCCGGCCGTCCCGCGCGGGAGGGCGTCGATCCGGCCTCCGGGGGCAGGAGCGCCTCATGACCTCTCATCAGTTCACCTCCCTGTCCCTGGCCCCGGCGATCGGCCCCTCCTGGGTGCACCTGCTCGTCATCGCCTTCGCGCTGATCGTCCTCGTGCACACACTCGCCCGGCACCGGTAGGAACGCGTACGTTCGGCCGTGGCCGCACCGTACGGGCGCTGCCCGCCGGGGAGTTCCGTCAGAGGGGGCGCCCGTCGGCCGTGGCGTGCGCCGTCGGAGCCGGGTCCAGCAGGATCCGGGGCAGGGCGCCGGGGTGCTTCTCCGACAGCCAGGCGATCAGCTGCTCGCGTACGGCGCAGCGCACCGTCCACAGGTCGTCGGGGTCCTTGGCCGTGACGATCGCCCGCACCACGATGGTGGAGGGCGTCGTCTCCGTGACGGCGAGGTCCCAGCCGCGGCCGTCCCACTCCCGGCAGGCGTGCAGGATCTCGTGGACCTTGTCCCGCATGAGGTCCACGGGCGCGCCGTGGTCGCAGTGGAGGAAGACGGTGCCGGTCATCTGGACGCCGCCGCGCGACCAGTTCTCGAACGGCCTGGTGGTGAAGTAGGAGACGGGCATCGTGATGCGGCGTTCGTCCCAGGTGCGTACGGCGAGGAAGGTCAGGGTGATGTCCTCGACCACCCCCCACTCGCCGGCGACGACGACCGTGTCGCCTATGCGCACCATGTCACCGAAGGCGATCTGGAAGCCGGCGAAGAGGTTGCCGAGGGTGGACTGGGCCGCCACGCCCGCCACGATGCCGATGATCCCGGCGGAGGCGAGCACGGAGGTCCCGAGCGCGCGGAAGCTCGGGAAGGTGAGCAGCATCGCCGCGCCCGCGATCACGGCCACGACGACCGTCACGACCCTCGTGATCAGCGTCACCTGGGTACGGACCCGGCGTACCCGGGCAGGGTCGCGGGTGCCGGTGGCGTAGCGGGCGTACCCCGACTCGACGGCGGCGGAGGCCACGACCACGATCAGCCAGGCCCCGGCGCCGATCAGGGCCAGAGAGAGGATCCGGCCCGTTGCGGCCGCGTTGTCCCGCAGTGGCGGCCACGCCGGGTGCCGGCAGGCGCCCTTGAACAGTGCGGCGAGCAGGACGATCTGCAGGGCGTGGCGGCAGCGGCGCAGCAGGTTCCACAAGGGCGTTTCGGGGTGGCGTGCGTCGGCACGGCAGAGCAGTCGGTCGACGGCCCAGCCGGCCGCGGCGGTGAGCAGGATCGAGGCCCCCAGGAGGGTCAGGAGGCGAAGGGCGCTGTTCATGTCTCCCCAGTGGGTGGAAGCGGCACGGACATCCCCGCGCCTGCCCCACGGCAGGGACCTGACACGGGGAGGTCTGACCGGGAGCAGGTCACTTGCCGCGCTGGAAGGCCTTCCGCCAAACCGCGCTCCCCGGCTTCGTTGCCTGCTTCGCGCTCGGCTTCGTTGCCTGCTTCGCGCTCGGCCTCGGCTCCGGCTTCGGCGAGGGCGCGGGCGTGCCTTGCCGGGGTCGGCGGTGCCACCAGTGCCTGCGGCGCGGGTGCACGGCCCGACCCAGGCGGCGGCCGATCAACAGGTAGCCGAGGAGGGCTCCGGTCGTGTTGAGGATGACGTCGTCGATGTCGAAGACGCGTCCCGTGACGAGGGCTCCCTGAATCAGCTCCACCAGCGTCATCAGACACACCGTCACCGCGGCGACCCGCAGCAGCCCTCGGGCCGGGGGCATGAGGACGGGCAGGAGCACCCCGAACGGCAGGCCCAGCAGCAGGTTCCCGCCCAGCTGGCGCACCGCTTGGGCGGTCGACGCGCCGTCCAGGTAGGCGTTGATCGAGTGGCCGGGCCGGACGTTGCTGTGCACCAGGTCCACCGACGCGGCGGAGGGTTCCAGCGTGAGCCGTGCCAGGACCACGCTGAACAGGACGGTCCCGATGAAAGCCGCCACCATGGCCAGCGCCCGGACGGCCGGGTGCGCCGGCCGACGGCGTTGCCAGGAGGCCGCCACGGGCCCGGCCTCGGGGCTCTCACTGCGCCGCAGCGCGTGTCTCCATGTCATGGCGGCTCGTCTGCCCTGCGAACGGTCCGGTACGCCCCGCGGGAGAGCCGGGTCCGGACCTGCGTGCCCTCGCAACGTGGGCGCTCCGGGGCGAATGAAGGACCGGAGTCGGGGCAGGCGAGTTCGGGCGGGGCGCCGACAGCGCCGCGTACGACATCGAAAGAGAGGGACGGCAAGCACTGCACCGCCGCCCCCTGTCTGGCGAAGGAGTTGTTTTCGCGTGACTGAGCATGTGTGGAGCTACAGGTCGACCGCGGGCCACCTGACCGGCACCGATCTGATCGGCTACACGGTCGAGGCGACCGACGGCAGCATCGGCAAGGTCGACAAGCACTCCGACGAGGCCGGTGACGCCTACCTGGTCGTGGACACAGGGATCTGGATCTTCGGCAAGGAGGTGCTGCTCCCGGCGAGCACCGTGATCATCGTCGATGTGAACCGGGAGACGATCTACGTCGACGGCACCAAGGAGCAGATCAAGAACGCTCCGGAGTTCCACCGCGAGAAGCACCTCGACGACGTCGGGTACCGCGAGGAAATCGGGACCTACTACTCCGTCGGCGGCTTCGGCGGCCGCATCATCTGACCCTGAGGCACGGCAACGGGCCCGGACTCTACGAGTCCGGGCCCGTTCGCGTGCCCGCAGCGCGGGCCTGGCGGCAGCGCGGATCTGGCGGCAGGCCGTCAGCCCCGTACGAGCGCGCGTACGTTCTCCACGCTGCCGCAGTCGGCGGCGAGCCGGCGCTCCCGCTCCCGGAGGAAGGCCGCTCCGAGCTCGGCCCTCCGCTCGTCCGGGACGTTCTCCCGGGCTCCGTTGAGGATGGTGCGCTCCTCCTCGTCGAGGTGGTGGGAGACCGCCTTGACCAGGTCTTCCAGACGCCCGTCCCAGTCGTCGGAACCCACTTCGGACACCTCCAGCAGCGCCAGGAGGGCCTCGTTGCCCTCGGCGTGCTCCTCGGCCCCGTGCTCGACCTCGGCATTGTCGACGTCCCTGAACCGCTTCAACGCCCCGTACACCTCGGCCTCCTCGGCCTCGCCGTGCGCCACGAGGAGCGCGGACAGCTTCGCGAGCGCGTCCGCCCGGTCGGCCTCCACGCTGCGCATCCGGCGGAAGAGGTCCTCCATCCTGCGGTGGTCCTTGAGGATCAAGGCGACGACGTCCTGGTTCTCGTGTGCGTCCGCGGCCATGCCACGTTCTCCTCTGCTTTCGCGTTTCGATTCGTATCGCAGGGGCGCCTGCTCGATACCGGCGGGTTCAAACCCCGGCACGTCGCGATGCGGAGCCCACGCCATGGTCGGCCGGGGCGGCTGCCGGGGCTCGTGACTCTGGGCCATCCGGAGCAACGAGGGCGTGTTTCCTCCGGGCCGTCGACGATCCGCAGCCCGGGCGGTGGATAGTCGGTCGGGGCGGTCGGCCGCACGGGCCGCCTGCTCCGCGCCAGGCGACACAGGGAGAGTGGATCCGATGGTGAAGAAGGCATTGCTGACGTACGCCTTGGCGGCCGGAGTGCTGATCGGGCCGCTGAGTACGGCCGGCTGGGCTGCAGACGGGCTCGCCGCCGGCTACGCGCAGGGCAAGTCCGGCCCCGTGGGCGTGGTCGAGACCCGCGCACCGCTCAACGTCCGCGAGAAGCCGACCGTGTACTCGGACGTGGTGAAGAAGCTGCATCCGCACGAGCGGGTGCTCCTCGTGTGCCAGAAGCGCGGGGGCTGGGTGGACGGCAACCCGGTGTGGTACCGCCTGCACGGCTCGAAGGGCTGGGTCTCGGCCCGCTACGTCCACAACCTCCAGCCGGTCCGCCCCTGCTGAGAGTGCGGCAAGCGGTGACATGCGTGAAGGGAGCGGCCCCCGGTGTTCGGGGGCCGCTCCCTTCACGGGTGCCGGGGCTCAACCTGTGGAGGTCAGCGCGCGCCGCTTGTCTCCCGCCGTACGGAGTTCACGCCTCTCGTGCGCGGTGAGCCCGCCCCAGACGCCGAAGGGCTCACCCACCTCCAGAGCGTGCCGCAGACACTCGCGCTGCACCGGGCACAGCGCGCACACCTCCTTCGCCGCCGCGTCCCGCGCCTCGCGCTCCGGGCGCTGCTCGCCCGCGGGATAGAAGAAGAGGCGCGAGCCCAGTTCCCGGCAGGCGGCGTCCTCCTGCCACACCCAGTGGTGCTCGGCACGACCCGGCAGACGCGACACATTTCCCACCTCAGAACCTCCATCGGGGACGGCCCGGACCCGGAAGAGTTCCGATCGGATGCGGACCTGATTCGGATGCGCTAGCGCTTCTCGTCTGACCCGGAACGGTCGGCTCAATCAGCCTGCCCGCGTCGTGCCCGGCGGCTCCGGCGGGCCACCAGGGCCGCGGTCAGTACGCCGACGCCGGTGACCCACGCGGTCCGGTGGCTCCGTACCGTGGTCGCGGCCCGCACGGCCTTGCCCCGTGCGGAGTCGAGCTTTCCGTCCTCCACGAGGCGGCCGATTTCCTTCCGGGTCCGGACGGCCTGCCGGCGGAGCGCCCGTGCGCCGGGGAGGGTCTTCATTCCGTGCAATCCGGTCGTCGTCATCGCGGTTCCCTTCCTTCGAGTCCTCCGCCTGCCCGCGGGCCGGCCGGGTGTCGTTCGCCCTGCTGCGTCTGCCTGACGGACGTGTTGCGCGGATACCCCGCAACGGGCCCATGACACAGCCGAGTTGCTCCCGAAAGGGGAGGACGGCTACCAGTAGTGACGTCGGCCGCCGACCGCGTGTCCGACCGAGCCCAGGATCCACAGCACCGCACCCACCACGAGCAGGATGACGCCGATGGTCCACAGAACGGAGATTCCGGTCAGGAATCCGATGAGCAGGAGGATGAGTCCGGCGAAAAGCATGATGTCCTCACTCGCGCGTCGGGAAAGCGGCGGAGCAGTGGCTCCGCCGCGGTGTCTCGGCTCGCGTCTACCCCCGGATGCCCTCTCTATCTGTGCCGTAGCCGGCCCGCGGGTCACGCCTTCTGTGCGGCCTCGCACTCCCTGGCGAGGGCTTCGGCCGCCTGCCGGCCGCCCTTGCGCAGGTGGTCCTGGACGACCGCTGTCCAGTCGGAGAGCTTCTTGCGGCCCGTGATGACGTCCTTGATGGCGTCCTCGCGGTGCTGAGTGAGGGCCACCTCGACCTGGGTCCAGGCGTGCTGAAGCTTCACCGCTTCGGGCTGGTCGGGGTAGTAGAGGGCCTGCGGGGCCGCGGAGACGTAGTAGAGGGGCAGCATGCGCGGGCCGTCCCCACCCCAGGTGGCGAGCTGGGTCGGGACGGGTCCGCCGTCCGTGCCACGGGTGAAGTGGGTGCCCTCCACCCCGTAGTTGAAGAGCTCCCATTCCTTGCTGCCGAAGGGTGCGGCCAGCGCGTCGAGCGCCGCCCGCCGGCTTGAAGGGCAGCGCGGGAGGTCACGCTCCTACGGACCGGTACGGCCCTGGCGTGGTCGGTGCAGGCCCGGCTGAAGGACATCCACACGGCGACCGCCGTTCCGGTCGGCGAGCTGCGCGTGGAGATCCCCGGCGAACTGCTCGACGAGCTCTGCACGGTGGTCGCCGTCGGCCTCGGGCCGGAGCGGCGGTGGCACCGGCCGGGTGGGGGCGCCGTTCAGGCCGACAGGTCGAGCTCGTAGACCTGTCCGATCACATCGGCGCCGAAGCTGTGGTGCGGCTCCTCCTCCACCAGCCGGAAACCGGCGGCCAGGTAGATCCCGCGCGCGGCCACCAGGGTGTCGTTGGTCCACAGCCGGATCCGCTCGTACCCCGCCTCGCGGGCGAAGGCCACGCACTGTGCGACCAGGCGCGAGCCCAGGCGGTGGCCACGGGCGGCGGGGTCCACGAGGAGGATCCGCAGTTTGGCGGTGCCCCCCTCGCCGTCTCCGCCGTCTTCGTCGGCCACGCAGAACACGCTGCCGACCCGGCGGCCGTCCAGCTCGGCGATCCAGGCCGCCTCGCGGGAGGGATCGTGGCCGGCCGCGTAGTCCGCGACGATCCGCGCGACCAGGGCCTCGAAGCTGACGTCCCAGCCGAATTCCTTCGCGTACTGCTCTCCGTGGGCCATCACCACCCAGCCGAGATCGCCCGGCTCCCCCAGCGGCCGGATCACCGCGCGGACCTCATTCATGGGGACCCTCCCTCTGAACCACGAGCTGCCGAGCCACTGAGCTCCCGAGTTACTGAAACGACTGTTTCAGTAAAGCATAATGTCCGGATGGCCCCCTCCGCCCGTGACGACTCCGCCCGTGACGACTCCGCCCGCACCGATTCCGCCCGCAAGCAGCAGCTCCTGGAGCTGGCCTACGCCCACGTGCTCGACCACGGGCTGGCGTACATGTCCCTGCGGCCCCTGGCCGAGGCGATCGGCAGCAGCCCGCGCGTCCTCCTCTTCCTGTTCGGCAGCAAGGACGCCCTGGTGCAGGCGCTGCTCGCGCGGGCCCGGCAGGACGAGACGGGAATGCTCGAAGCCGTGCACCGGGCCCGGCCGGAGCGCGGACTCGCCCGCACGGGCGAGCTGGTGTGGAGCTGGCTGGCCGACCCCGGACACCGCAAGGTCCTCACCCTCTGGGTCGAGGGCTACTCGCGTTCGCTGAGCGGCGGCGCGGGGCCCTGGGCGGGGTTCGCGGAGCGGACGATCGCCGACTGGCTCGAGGTCTTCGCCGCCGCCCAGCCGCCGGCCCGCCGCGACACCCCCGAGGGGCTCGCCGAGCGCACCCTGCTGCTCTCGGTCCTGCGCGGGGCGCTACTGGACCTCCTGGCCAGCCGCGACGAGCAGCGCACCACGGCCGCGGTGACCGCCCACCTCCGCGCCCTGGAGGCTCCGGCCGACGACGCGCCGACGCACCGGGGCGGGCCCGGCCTCCTCGCGGGCCCGCCCGGCGTCGTCGTACCTCGAAACGGCCCGATGACCTGAGTGGCGGCGCTCCTTGCTCCGCTGCTTGCGCCGCTACTTGCTCATCGAGGTGGGGGCCGTTTCGTTCGTGGGGCCCGCCTGGTCCCGCAGTTCGAGCTGCTGCGGGCGGAGGGCGGGGATCAGAGCGGCGACGGCCCCGGACAGCAGGGCGAAGCCGCCGCCCATCAGCAGGCCGGTGCGGAAGCCCGCCTCGGAGGTGAAGGTGAATCCGCCCGCCGTGGTGGTCATCTGAGCCAGGACGACACCGACGACGGCGGCGCCGACGGAGGTGCCCAGGGAGCGCATGAGGGCGTTGAAGCCGTTGGCGGCGCCGGTTTCCGTCAGGGGCACCGCGCTCATGATCAGAGCGGGCATGGCTCCGTAGGCGAGGGCGACACCACTGTTGATGACCATGACGGCGGCCATCAGCCCGACGGCCGTTCCGGAGAAGAGGAGCGCGACGCCGTAACCCGCGGCCAGGACGAGTGCTCCGCAGACGAGGGTGACCTTCGGGCCGTGGAGGTTGGTGAGCTTGCCCCCCAGGGGGGACACGGCCATCATCATCAGCCCGCCGGGCAGCATCCACATGCCGGCCGCCAGCATGGACTGGCCCAGGCCGTAGCCGGTGGCGGCGGGGAACTGCAGCAGTTGCGGGATGACCAGCATGCTCGCGTACATGCCGAAGCCGATGGAGACGGAGGCGAGGTTCGTCAGCAGGACGCGCGGGCGGACCGTGGTGCGCAGGTCGACCAGCGGGTCGGTGGTCCGCCATTCGAACCACCCCCAGGCGGCCAGGACCACGACGGCCGTGGCGATCAGGCCGAGGGTGGTGGCGGAGCCCCAGCCCCAGTCGGCGCCCTTGGACACGAACAGCAGCAGGGACACCAGGCCGGCCGCGAGGCCCAGCGCGCCGATCACGTCGAAGCGCTGCCCCTTGGCGGCGGCCGGGACCTCGGGAATGAAGGCCACGATCATGACGGCGACGCAGCCGGCGAGCGCCGCGGAACCCCAGAACAGGAAGCGCCAGCTCGCGTACTGGGCGACGGCCGCGGAGAGCGGGAGGCCGATGCCGCCGCCGATTCCCATGGAGGCGCTCACGAGGGCGATGGAGGAACTGAGCTTCTCGGCGGGGAGGATGTCGCGGAGCAGGGCGATGCCCAACGGGATCATGCCCATGCCGACGCCTTGCAGGCCCCGCCCGATGATCATCTGGACGACGCCGCCCGCCAGTGCGCACACCACCGAGCCGACGATGAGCGGTATGCAACAGGCCAGGAGCATGCGGCGCTTGCCGAGCATGTCGCCCAGGCGCCCGCTGATGGGTACGCACACGCCCGCGACCAGGAGGGTGGCCGTGACGACCCAGGCGGAGTTGGAGTGCGAGGTGTGGAGGATGTTCGGCAGGTCGGCCAGCAGCGGCGTGACCAGCGTCTGCATGACGGCTGCGGCGATGCCCGCGAGGGCGAGCGTCGCGATCACCTTGCCGGTGCGGGGGGCGGCCGTGGGCGGCTGTTGCATGAAAGTCCTTGGGGTGTCTTGCCGATCAGGCCGGCCGGCACGGGGCGCACGAGGTACGGAAGGGGTCGATCCGGCGATGCGCGGGTACGAGGCCGGCGCACACCCCAATCAGTAGTCAACTATCAGTTCGCGGTGTGCGGCGTGTCAACTGGATCCGATCGTCGGCTATCAGTTGTATTGTCGGCAGCGTGCCGAACGACACCCCCAAACCCCTGCGCGCCGACGCCGTGCGCAACATCGAGAAGATCGTCGGAGCGGCACGCGACGTCTACGCCGAGCTGGGACCCGATGCGCCGCTCGACGAGATCGCACGACGGGCCGGCGTGGGGATCGCCACGCTCTTCCGGCGCTTCCCCGACAAGGCCGCCCTGCTCCGGGCCGTGCTCGACCAGCAGTTCACCCAGGACGTCCTGCCCGTCATCGACCGCGGTCTGTCCGACGAGGACCCCCGCCGCGGCCTGACCGTCGTACTCGAAGCCGCCCTGACCTCGGCTGCCGACGAGCACCACGTCCTGACGGCCGCCCGCAACGCCGGCGTCCTCTCCGCGGAGGTCAGTGCCCGGTTCTTCGACGCGCTCGACCCGCTGGTGACGCGGGGACAGCAGGCAGGGGTGATCCGCGGGGACCTGGTGCCGGACGACCTGAAGAGGATCATGAGCATGCTGGTCAGCGTGCTGTGGACCATGGACCCGGCCGAGGAGGGCTGGCGGCGCTACGTGGCCCTGGTCATGGACGGCCTGAGCCCGGCTGCGGCCAGCCCGCTGCCCCACCCGGCTCCCCCACTGCTGCGCCGGCCGCAGGAGCCGTCCACGCCCACCTCCTCGCGCTGAGACGCCCGCCTATCCGTATCGGCTCAATTCGTGGAAGAAGCCGTCGATGACGTTCAGTTGCCCCGTGCGGGCTGCCTCGTCGTAAACGTGTTTGCCGACGGCGAGGTCGAGTACGCCCAGGCCGAAAGGTGAGAACACCACCGGCCGGTCTTGCGGCAGCACCGCGCGGCCGTTCATGACGTCGTGCAGTGTGCCCGTGAGGAAGTCCCGGTTCCCGGTGAGCTGTTCGGCCAGGTGGGGTGAGGTGTCGGCTTTCAGGCAGTGCTCGACGTCGTCGACGATGTTGGCTGAGGCGAGCAGGATTTCGGGGGCGAGGTCGCGCAGTGACACGTGCAGGACCAGGGGGTTGTGGTCGAACCATGCCGGGTCGGTGATGTGTGGCCGACTGGCGACGGTGGCGAAGACGAGCAGGTCGCTGGAGCGGATCAGCTGCTCGGGGCTGTCGTGCACGGTGATCCGGGTGGCCGCAGGGGTGTCTTGCAGGTAGCCGTGGAAGCCGGCTGCGCTGTCGGCGGAGACGTCATACACACCGATCTCGTCGAAGGACCAGCCGGTTGCGGTCAGGAAGGTATGGATGTAGCGGGCGATAAGGCCTGTTCCGAAGAACCCGACGCGGGCCGGTCGTGTCCGGCGGCCTTGGCTGAGCCTGTTGGCCGCTGATGCGGCCATCGCGGCCGTTCGGGTGGCGCTGATGATGGAGCTCTCCAGGCAGGCGAACGGGTAGCCGGTGTCGTGGTCGTTGAGGATCAGCACCGCTGATGCCCTGGGGATGCCGGCCTGCACGTTGCCGGGGAAGCTGGAGATCCACTTGAGGCCGTCCACCCGCGCCCGTCCCCCGATCGATGCGGGTAGCGCGATGATGCGGGCGGTCGGGCGGTCGGGGAAGCGCAGGAAGTACGACGGGGGGTTCACCGACTCCCCGACGGCGTGGAGATGGTAGGTGGCCTCGATCAGCTCCACGATCTGCTGTTCCTGGCCCTGGAGGGTGTGCTGGACCTGGGCTCCTGGGATCACGGCGAACGGGGGCACGGCGATCGGCGCCGGCGCTGCGTTCGGTTCGGACATCGGGGACTGCGCGGGAGTGGGACGGGACGTGGTCATCGGGTGCTCCCTTCGGGGGCCACGGCCGGTGTGGGCGGGAAAGAGGCCGGGGGCCGTGGTTCGGCCATGGCAACGAGGACGTTGCGCGGCGGCTCGAAGGGTTCCCTGCTGTGGGCGGTGCGGATGTTGTCGATGAGCATCAGGTCGCCTGACTGCCACGGCTCGCGGATGGTGTGCTCGGCGTAGACCGTGTTGATCAGGTCGACCACGTCCTCGCCGATCGGGTCGCCGTCTCCGAAGCAGGTGTTGAACGGCAGGGCTTCGGGGCCGTAGACGTCGACGAGGTACTCCCGTACCTCGGGTGCCAGCGTCCACTCGTTGAGGAACGCGATCTGGTTGAACCAGCAGCGCCGGCCGGTGGCCGGGTGGCGCACCACGGCCGGGCGGCGCTGGCGGGTGCGCAAGCCGCCCTCGGCTTGCCAGGCGAACTCGACGGCGTTGGCGCGGCAGTAGTTCTCGACGGCCGCCCGGTCGTCGGTGCCGAACGCCTCGGTCCAGGAGGCGCCGATGTCGTCGTTGTAGGTGCGGGTGAGCAGCCAGCCGTGCTGTTCGAACCGCTGGACGAGTTCCGGCGGCAGGGCGTCCAGGACGGCGGCGGAATCCGCGAGGGCGGTGGCTCCGCCCGTGGTGGGTGCCGTCAGGCAGGCGAGCATGAGCAGACCGGGAGGGCTGTGGATGTAGCTGAGCTCGTGGTGCATGCACAGGGGCTGGTTGGCCGGCCATGCCGTGGAGGAGTACACGCCGGGGCTGTATGTCTGACGGGGGGCGAAGGCTTCGGTGTCGGTCATCAGTGCGGGGGTCAATCGGCCGAAGACGGAGGCCACCTGCTCCGTGTCGCACAGGCCGAGCCCGCGGACGAGTACGGCGCCGTGCTCGGTGACGAGGCCGTGCAGGGTGTGGCGGTGTTCGGCTGCCCAGGCCTGCAGATCGGCCTGGGCGGGGGTCGGAACATGCAGTACTGGGGGCTTGCCCGGGTGCAGGTCTGCTCGGGGCACGGACGCGGAAGTGAGCACGGGGCTGGGGCTCATCGGCGCGGAGCTGGTGAATGACATGGTCTTTGTCCTTTCGGTGGTGGTGAGGAGGAGGCCGGCGATCAGGGGGAGGCCGGCTGTGCGATGGGGCGCTGGTGGGATGCGGTGTCCAGGAAGCTGGCCAGATCGGTGAGGACGGGGTGTCGTATGACGTCTGCCGGGGACACGGCGCGGTCCAAGGTGATGGCAAGTTTCACGGCCGACAGCGAGGTGCCGCCTCGGTCGAAGAAGTTGTCGCACCGGTCGATCCGGCCTTGCGGAATGCCGAGCACGCTCGCCCACGCGGCCGCCAGCCGCTGTTCGGCGGGCGTACGGGGCGCCTGGACGTCGTCCTCGGTGGCGTGAAGCCGCGCGGCCAGGGCCGTCAAGGCTTTCCGGTCGATCTTGCTGTTGGGGGTCAGCGGGAGGCTTTCCTGCCAGTGGATGGCCGAGGGGACCATGTACGCGGGCAGTGACGTGCCCAGCCGGTCCAGCAGGATGCTGGTTTCGAGCGGGTGCGGGGCGGTGTAGAACGCCACCAGGTGGGTGCTGCGGTCGGGCCGTTCGGTGACCACCACGGCGCTGTCGCGGACCCCGGGTGCTCGGAGCAGGGTGTTTTCGATCTCGCCGGTCTCTATGCGGAAACCTCGGATCTTGACCTGGTTGTCACGGCGGCCGAGGAACTCCAGCTTGCCGTCGGGCAGCCAGCGGCCCACATCGCCGCTGCGGTACAGGCGCTCGCCCTCACGGTGTGGATCGGCAAGGTACGTCGGCCGGGTGCGCTCGGGGTCGTTGACGTAGCCGCGGCCGACGCAGACCCCGGAGAAGGCGATCAGGCCGGGCGCGCCGAGCGGCACCGGGTTGAGGTGCTCGTCGACGACGTAGAGGTGCACGTTGTTGACGGGCCGGCCCAGCGGGACCCGGTCGGCGTCCGGTGCACGGTCCATGACCTCGTGGTTGGTGTCGTCGCTGGTCTCGGTCAGCCCGTAGGCGTTGACGAGTTTGATGTGGGGCTGGGCGGTGAACCAGCGCTGGGCGAGTTCCTTCTTCAGTGCCTCACCCGTGACCGACACGTACCGCAGGTGCGGCAGCGTCCGGGGGTGCTGCTCGAGATGGGACACGACGACGTCGAGGTAGGAGGGGACGACCTGCAGCACGGTGACCTGGCCTCGGGCAACGGTGTCGACGAACCGTGCGGCGTCGAGGATCGTTTCCTGCTCGATCAGCAGGGTCCGCCCGCCGACCAGCAGCGGGGCGAGCAGTTGCCACAGCGAGATGTCGAAACACTGGGGCGCGGTCTGGGCGACCACCTGCCCTTCGCCGATTTCGAGGTCGTCGATTTTGGCGTAGAGGTGGTTGAGCATGCCCTGGTGTTCGCACATCGCGCCCTTGGGCTCGCCCGTCGAGCCGGAGGTGAAGTAGATGTAGGCCAGCTGGTCGGGTGTGACGTCGATACCGAGATCGGTCCCGGCATGCTCCTGGCCGTAGGCGGTGTCGACGGACAGCGTCTGGGCTGCGGGCGGGAAGGCCAGGGCCGGCTGGAGGGTGGCGGCGGCCGCTTCTGTGATCACGAGCCCGCATCCGGCACGGGCCAGCATGGCTTTGATGCGTTCAGCCGGCAGGTGCGGCTCGATGGGCAGGTACGCACCGCCGGCTTTGAAGACGGCCAGGACGGCGGCCAGCCAGTCCAGGTTCCTCTCCATGGCCACCGCAACCACCCCTTCGCGGTGGAGTCCTTGGGCCCGCAGGGCGCGGGCCAGCCGGTTGGCGCGGGCGTTGAGCTCCTGGTAGGTCCACTTCCGGTTGCCGTGCTGGGCCGCGACGGCGTCCGGGTGCTGCCGTACACGCTGTTCGAACAGCTCGTGCACTCGGTGCTCGGGCAGGTCCCGGCGCGGCCCGGCAAGGCCGTCGAGCTGGAAACGGAGCTCTTCGGTCGACACGAGGCTCTGACCTGCGTGATCGGCATCCGGGTCAGCGGCGATCAAGGCGAGCGCGGTCAGGTGGTATCCGGCGATCCGGGCGGCGCAGTCCGCGTCGAGGACGTCGGTGCGGTAGCGCAGCCGCAGCGTCAGCCGTCCGTCGTCGTGGTGGGCGATGCCCGTCCACAGCGCCGTGTCGGCGGCAAGGGTGCTGCTGTCCGGGGCCGGGTTGGCGCCGGCCTCTGCGTCAGGGAAGTCGCCGCTGATGCCGGTGGGGTCGAGTACGGTCTCGAAGGGTGCTTCGGTCAGGCCTAGTTCGCGCCCGAGGTCATCGACGGGGAAGTCTTGGTTGGCCAGGAGGTGCGCGATGGCGTGGTGGGTGTGCCGCAGCAGGATCCGCCATGAGCCGGGGCCGGTCGTCAGTCTGCACGGCAGGGGTCGGCCACCGGAAGCAGCGACGTAACCGGTGGTGATCTCCTGTTCGCCGCTCAGCGCGGCCAGCACCTGCGCGTGGGCGGTCAGCAGCACACAGCTCAGCGACACCCCCAGGTCGTCTGCCAGCCGGCGCAATCCTGTCGCTTGGCCGGCTGGGACCTGCGTCTCGTACTCGGCCACGCCCGCGACCGGCGCCGGGGTCCAGCGCGGAAGGGGCGCGAAGCCGCTGCCGGCGGTCAGGACGCCGTGCCAGAACTCTCTACTGTTGGATGCGTTGAGCTCCATGAGGGGTCTCTCCTGTCTGGTACTGATGTGGGTCGGGCGTCAGACGCCGCCGAGCGGGTTGGCGTGCAAGGGCGCGACGCCGGACGGCTGCGGCGGCAGCGTTGCGGGTGGCGGGGTGTGGTCCGGCAAGTGTCGGGCCGGGTTTCCCGCCCACCGGGCCCCTTGTGGGACCTGCTCGCCTTTCATGAGGAAGGAGTCGCAGGCGAGCTGGACACGGTCTGCCAACGTCACGCCGTAGTGGACGAGCGCGCCGACACCGAGGGTGCAGCCGTCACCGATCGTGATGCGGTCGGACTTGAAAGCGCCGTCCTCCTGCGAGTGGCACTGGATCACCGTGCCCGCATTCAACGTGCAGTCGTCCCCGATGGTGACGAGGGTCCGCTCCGGGAAGAAGCAGCCGTCGTCGAAGACCCGCTTACCGATCCGCGCGCCCAGCAATCGCCAGACGACGTTCTTGAGCGGAGTCCCGTTGAAGAACTGTGCGTAATCGGCTGACGCCATCTTCCAGAAACGCTCGTGCCGCCAGAACGACGGCTCGTAGATCGAGCAGTACAGCGGCTTCTGCACCTTGAATCCGGTGACGGCCCGTTCGATCAGCGCGAAGTAGACGACGCTGAAAAGCAGCGTGAGGACACCGGCCAGCGCGAACGCCGACGCTCCCAGCGAGGGGTAGAGGGTTGTGGCGGCCAGGGCGACAAGGGTCACGGCGAAGACGTGGATCCACCGCGCCGTCAGGTACAGCCCCGCCGTGACGGCATTGTGCCGGTTCTTGGCGGCCAGTCGCCGGCGCAGCTCGCTACTGCTCTCCAGGTCCTGGAACCGGGTGTCCCGCATCACCGAGCGCGGAATGGCGAAGGGGGGCGAGCCCAGCAGGCCCACGTTCTCCCGTACCTCTCCGTCGACCGGGACCATCACCTTCGTCGCCAGCAGACAGTTGTCACCGGTCCTGGCCTGCGAGGGATAGGCAATGTGGTTGCCGAGGAAACTGTCGGCTCCGATCGAGACCCGGGACAGCCTGAATGACGTGTTGGAGAACTCCGCATTGATGACCGACAGGCCGTCGGCCACCATCGTCCTGCTGCCCACCGAGGTCAAGAACGGGTTGTCGTGCTTCACTTCGCTACCGAAGTTCGAACCGGTCTGTGTGACACGGAACAGGTCGTAGCCGAGATAGCGCAGGTAGTGGACGATCGCGGAGCTGTCCCCGAACAGCGCCGTGAAGAACCTCATGTTGGTCAGAAGCGTGATGGCCCGCTGCAGACCGTAGTGGAAGCCGTAGAGCGGATAGACCGTGTCCGGCTTGACTGCCCGATTGAGCAGGCGCGGCACCACGCCTTGGATGACCAGCGCGGCGAGAGCGGCTCCGAAGAACAGCACGAAGGATGCGGCCAGCACACCCAGGTAGAACGTCCCGCTGGTGAACGTCGGAGTCCCGGCCTGAGGGATTGCATTCAGCTGCGACAGTGGGGCCAGCAGCACCGTGACGCAGCCGGCGGCCAGCGGCAGGTACACCAGCATCATGGCGAGCAGCTGTCCGACGGTGTAGCGGAGCTTCCTGGCGGTGGAGCCGTCGACGGCACCGACCGTGCGGAAGTCCGTGCCGGTGGGCTCGGCCGGTGACCCGTGCCAGCGCTCGCCTACGGGGACGGTCTGACCGGCGTGCAGGCTGGAGGCGTGCCCGAGCTGGGCCCGGTCGCCCATCGAGGTGTAGATGTCGAGGACGGTCTGTTCACTGACGTGGACGTCACGGCCGAGCGTGACGGGACCGGTCTGGATGAGACCGTCGTGTGCCCGGTAGCAGGAGAAGAACGCGTCCTTGCGGACCACCGTTCCGTCACCGATCGTGAGCAGATCGGCGCAGACAGGCACATGCGTGGAGAAGATCGCGACATCGCGCCCGATCTTCGCGCCCAGCGCCCTGAGGTATGCCGCGTACAACGGCGACCCGGTGAACAGGCGGACAGGACTTGTGCGGATCAAGGTTTTGACCAGCCACCAGCGTACGTATCCGAGGCTCCAGACGGGGAACTCGCGGCTCGTGAAACGACCGATGAGGGTCCACTTCGCCGCGATCGGCACCATGCACAGGCCGGCAAAGCCCGCGCTGCCCACCAGTACGGATCGCAGGTAGACGTCGAGCACACCGGAGCCGGCGCCGACCCACTCGAAGCCTCGGACCGTGGCCAGGGCGGCGAGGTAGGAATAGCCGAGGAACGCCAGGAACTGCAGCATTCCGCACAGCAGGTACTGCCCTGTGCCCGCCCGCGCCGGCGGCCTGCGCGCCGAAGCAGACGCCGAGGGAAACGCCGGCATTGATTCCTGCGTTGATGCCGGGACGGCTGGATGGACGGACGGCTGGGCAGACACGGGCGCAGCCGGTGCCGGTCCCGCGGTCACGGGCCCAGCGGATACGGGCGTCGAGGCTGCGGGCGCGGTGTGGGTGGAGGCGGTGTGGGTGGAGGCGGCGGGCGCGGCGTGGGTGAGCGCGGTGGCCAGGCCGTTGACGGTGGGATACCGGTAGACGTCCTTCATCGATACAGGCGGCAGGTCGGCCCGCTTCCTGACCCGGGCACAGAACCCCGCCATCACGAGCGAATCAGCACCCAGATCATCGAAGAAGTTGCTGTCGCCCGGCACCTGCTCCGCACCCACGACATCGGCAAGCACCTCCGCAAGGAGCCGCGCGGTCTCGGCCGCCGGGCTGCCTGATGTGCCATTCAGCCTGTCCTCGGGCCTGCGGCCGGAAGGTGTTGAGGTGCCGGGCGGGCCGGTCGTCCAGGCATCGGTGGATTCTTCTAGCATGTGCGCTCCTCGACGATGTTCCGGGCGCCGCGGACCGCGGCGGCGGTCGGCACCCGCCGGCCACGCACGCGACCTGTGGCGGGAGTCGGCGCTCGCCAGGCCGCGAGGGCCGTGAGCTCTCATCTGTCACCAAAAGACATGCGCTTCTTCCGTCCGCGAAAGGCCTCAGGCCCTCAAGAACGGATTCGCGATGCCGCCCCTCCAGTAGGCCCGGCAGGCGCACATCCGTCATGCCGCTGAATCTCGTAACTTGACGCCACGCACCTGCAGCGGTAGGCGACAGACCCGCCCTCCAGGGAGGAGCGGACGTGTCCTCCCGCGGGGCGCCGTCCCACACCTCGCACAACCACGACCGCCCCGGCAGCTATCCCTGATCACGGTCGATGTCAAGCCACGACATCCGGTGGCATGACAGAGCCACGGTCAGCCCGCGTACTGGAGGAGTCCCGAAGACGTGGCACCGGGCGACACCTTCCCCGAGTCGCCCCCCACAAGGGCCAGCGGCGCCAGACGGCGCCGTGAGCGCATGCGAGGAGGTAACCATGCCGGTCATATCCGCCCCCCAGGAATTCAACCAGGACGACCTCTACGTCGACCTCGAGGCCATCACCGGGCACCGGCTGTTTCTCAAATGCGAAGGATTCAACTTCGCGGGGTCCATCAAGCTCAAAGCCGCAACCGCGATGGTCGAGGCCGCCGAACGCGACGGCCTGCTCACTCCTGGATCCATTCTGGTCGAATCCTCCTCCGGCAACCTCGGCGTGGCGCTGAGCATGATCGCAGCCAGCAAGGGCTACCGGTTCGTATGCGTGACCGACTCCCGCTGCAACCTGGCGACCCGGCTGCTCCTGGAGGCCCTCGGCAGCCAGGTCCAGATCGTCACCGAGCCCTCCCCCACCGGCGGACTGCTCGGCGCCCGCCTCGACCGCGTCCGCACCCTGTGCGCCTCCGACGACCGCTACGTATGGCTCAACCAGTACACCAACCCCAACAACCACGGTGCTCACTACCGGACCACCGCACCGGCCATCGCCCGGGCCTTCCCCGACCTCGATGTTCTCTTCATCGGGGCCGGCACCACCGGCACCCTCATGGGGTGCGCCCGCTACTTCCGCACCTGGCACCGCCCGGTACGCATCGTCGCGATCGATCCAGAGGGCTCCGCCACCTTTGGACACGCGCCCAGTCGCCGCATGATCCCCGGCCTCGGCACCAGCATCCGCCCCCCGCTCCTCGACACCTCCTACGTCGACGACGTGGTACACGTCAACGAAGCCGAGACGATTCGCACGTGCCACCAACTGGCCCGCCACGGCTTCGTCTTCGGCGGCTCAACCGGCACCGTCGTCAAGGGTGCCACCCAATGGCTGGCCCAGCAGGAACGGCAGCTGACCGCGGTCGCCATCGCCCCCGACCTCGGCGAGCGCTACCTCGACACCGTCTACCAGACCGGCTGGGTGCAAGACCTCTACGGCGAGGACGTACTCCAGCCCCAGACCGTCACTGCCGCCAGCCCGACGGGCTGACCCGCCGAGTGCTCCCCGGCTCCGGCGACCGCCACCAGATGTCCCCGGATGGGGCGTTATGCCTGTTCCACCCCGGTTCTGTTGGCTACTTCTGAGTACTCAGACGGTCATGTAGCGTCCGGAACCTCTTGATCCGCTTCTTTGCCCTGCCGCCCGACGAGGACTCATGTTCGCTCATGCCGACGCACCAATCGCCGCACTCCTGAGGCGAATCACCCGCGACAAGCCATCTCGAATAGCAGACGGGGGGACGCTCCCTTGAGATTCCGGCTCAGCCGCTCGAGCTACGCCTCCGCCCACCCGTCAATGAAGGACTCGGCACCCACCCCGAGCACAGCCGTGGACACCGCGGAGCCCGAGGCCGCCGCGGCACCCCTGTCCCCCCAAGAGATCGACCTCCTACGTGCATCCGTCTCGGTGGTCGAGCCGCTTGCCGCAGACATGACGGTCTACTTCTACGCGATCCTCTTCGCCCGCTACCCCCAGGTCCGTCCGATGTTCCCGCCGGGGATGGACACCCAACGCGGCCGCCTCCTGCGCGCGCTGCTGCGCATAGTGGACCTGGTCGACGACCCCGGCAGCCTGGTCCGCTTCTGCGAACACCTCGGCCGCGATCACCGCAAGTTCGGCACGCTCGGCGTGCACTTCCCGGCCGTGGGCGAGTGCCTCCTCGCCTCACTGGCCCGCTACGCCGGCCCCGCGTGGACCGCGGACATCGCCGCCGTCTGGACCAAGGCTTACGGCGTGGTCGCCCAAGTCATGATCAGTGCCGCCGAGCAGGACGCGGCGGCACGGCCCGCCGTGTGGCCCGCCACGGTCGTGCACCGCGTCTCGCGCGGACACGGCATCGCCGAGATCACCGTACGACCCCACACGGCCTACGAGTACGCCGCCGGACAGTACGTGAGTGTCGAAACTCCCTGGTGGCCGAAGCTCTGGCGCTACTACTCCCCCGCCAACGCGCCCCGCGAGGACGGCACCCTCACCCTCCACGTCCGCGCGGTGAGCGGCGGCACGGTCAGCGGCGCACTCGTCCACCGTGCGGTCGTGGGCGACGTGATCCGACTGGGGCCCCCGATGGGGGACATGGTCCTGGACGCAGCCGTGTACAGCGATCTCCTCCTCGTGGCCGGCGGCACCGGCCTCGCCCCCATCCGCGCGCTCGTCGAAGAGGTGGCGCGGCGCGGCGAGCACCATCAGGTCGACCTGTTCCTCGGCGCCCGGACCGGGGATGAGCTGTACGGCGTCGACGACATGCTCCGGATGTCCCAGCGACACCACTGGCTGACGATCAGGGGCGCGATCTCCCACGAGTCCGTCCCCGGGCTCCGGGGGTCCTTGCCGGACGTTCTGGCCGAGTTCGGGCCGTGGTACCAGCACGACGCCTATCTCAGCGGCCCGGCCCAGATGGTCGTCTCGGCCAAGGAGGCACTCACGATGGCCGGCACCGCGCCCGACCGCATCCATCACGACCCGTTCGAAACACCCGTCCTGTCGCTCCCCTGAGCCAAGAACCTGCCCGAACCGCCAGGAGAACACCCCGTGACATTGCCCTCGCCGACCTTCGGATCAGCAGGCGAGCACCGGCTGCAGCAACAGCTGGGCACAGCCGACCGCGCCGACCGCTTCTACGGGAAACAGGTACACCCCTACCTCACGCCCGAGATGCGGGACTTCATCGGCCGCCAGACCATGGTCTTCCTCGCCACGGCCGACACCCACGGAGAATGCGACGCCAGCTTCCGCGCCGGGCCACCCGGATTCATCCACATCATCGACGACCGCACGCTCGCCTACCCCGAGTTCCGCGGGAACGGGGTGTTCGCCAGCGCCGGCAACATGACGGAGAATCCCCACCTGGGCATGCTCTTCGTGGACTTCACCCACCATCACATAGGCCTGCACGTCAACGGTGTGGCCCTGCTGCACACGGACGCCGGCCTGCGCTCCCTCCACCCCGGTCTGCCCACCGGGGTGGCGCCCGGGCGCAGTCCCGAGATGTGGGTCCACCTGAGCGTCGAAGAGGCGTACGTCCACTGCTCCAAGTACATACCCCACCTGGAGCCCGCTCCCCGTCGCGCCGGCCACGACAGCGCGCGCCCCAGGGATCCGGACTACTTCACCGGACCGCAGCACGAGACGGGTCTCCCCGCGCAGCGCAACGTACGACCGCCCGGGTGAGAACGGGCGCTTGTTCGGGCGGTAGCTGGGGGCCGGGTCGAAGTGCGGCCTGGCACGGATCAGTTCTTGCGGCGTGCGGCCCAGACGGTGCGCTCGGTCCGCACGGCGAGGTCCTCGCGGCGCAGGATGCTCTCGGGGCCGTCGGTGTCGAGCAGCCGGTCGAGGGCGGCGAGGTCCTCGGGCGGGAGGACCTCGGCGATGCTGCGGCGAAGGCGCTGGAGGCTGCCGAGGGCGTAGGCGCCGACCGCCTCGCTGCGGGCGCCTTCGATGTTCACGTTGATCACGCGGTCGCCGTCGAGGGTGAATCCGGCCGCGGTGAGCTTCGGTCCCCAGTCGGCGCCCCGGTGGGGTACGTGCTCGGCGTGGTAGCTCTCACTCGCGGTGTGGCAGCGCTCTTCCAGTCCGGGCCGGCCTTCGGGGGCGTCCTCGGGCAGGAAGCGGGGGAAGCCCGCCAGCTCGACGACGGCGAACAGTCCGCCGGGGGCGAGCAGTTCGCGGACCGTGCGCAGGGCCTGGTCCGGGTCGGCCATGTGGTGCATCGAGGCCGAGGCCCACACCAGGTCGGGCGCGCCGAGGTCGGGCCACTCGGTTTCGTCGAGGTCGGCCTGCACGGTGCGGACGCGGTCCTCGACGCCGCGGGCGCACGCCTTCTCCCTCAGGCGCTGCAGGTGCCCGGCCGAGGAGTCGACGGCCGTGACGTGTGCGTCGGGGAACCGGTCGAGCAGGGCGAAGGTGCCGGCTCCCGTGCCGCAGCCCAGATCCACGATGTGGCGAGGGGGCTCGTTCAGGGGCAGCCAGGTGGTGATGTCGGTGATGTGCTCGGCGAGGACCTCCGCGTCCAGGTCGAGGATCTCCGCCTGACCCTCGAGGTCGTGGCGGGCATGGCCGCGATCCTGGCCGTGCTGGGCGTGGCCGTGGGCGGCATGCCCCTGGTTGCTGTGGGCATGTCCGTCGTGGGCATGTCCTTCGTGGGCATGTCCGTCGTGGGCGGCGCCGTGCTGGGGTGCGTGCTGAGCGTGGGTCATGGTTCCACGGTAGACGTCCATGCGCTTGCCGCATCGATTCTTGCTGATTAGGCAAGAAGATGGCCTCATGGGCCCCAGGACGCGCAAGGCTCCGCGCCGGACACTCCACACGCCTCCTACCCCTGAGCAGCGCCTTCGCCGCCTCCCTCGCCTCCCGCGTCACCGACGCCGCTGTCCCGCTGGTGGCCGCGGCGGGCGTCCCGGTCGAAGATCCCCAGGATCTCGCACGGTCCCCCCTCCGCGCCGATCGCGTGCGGCATCATCGTGGGGAACTCCGCGGACTGGTTGGCCTCGATGCGGAACCGGCGGTGCCCCAGCAGGAGGATCGCGGTGCCGGACAGGACGACGAGCCATTCGCGCCCGGGGTGCGCGCGCATGCGGGAGGGGTTGTCGGGCGGCGGCTCGGTCATGCGCTGGCGAATGACCGTCATGCCCGGCTCGCCCTTGATCGGCCATCGCATCTGCCCGCGGGCGGCGTCGATCGTCGGGCTGGTGACGACATCGTCGGTCGCGGTCTCCACGAGCTGGTCCAGGGTGGTGTCCAGCGCGCGGGCGAGCGTGGCGAGACTGTCCAGTGCCAGGCGGCGCTGACCGTTCTCGATGCGGCTGAGCGTGGACTGGCTGAGCCGGGCTCGCACGGCCAGTTCCTCCAGGGACCAGCCCTGCGCCACCCGCAATGCGCGGATGCGTTTGCGTACGAGGCTGTCCAGATCGCCGTCTTCTTGCGTCATAGGCAACATTGTATGCCGGTGTTGCAAGTCGCGGTTAGCGTCGTGTGCAGACGGCCCCGGACCACCGGGCCTGCACGAAGGAACACCCAGGAAGGAAACCGACGAGATGACCGCGATGACTACCGCATACGCGACCGACGCACTGCCGGACGGGACCGTCGACGCCGTGGTGATCGGCGGCGGCGCCGCCGGTCTGAACGGCGCGCTGATGCTCGCCCGCTCCCGCCGCTCGGTCGTCGTGATCGACAGCGGCACCCCCCGCAACGCGCCCGCCGAGGGCGTACACGGGCTGCTCGCCCTGGACGGCACCCCGCCGGCGGAACTGTACAGGCGGGGCCGTGAGGAGGTACGCCGCTACGGCGGCCTCGTCGTCTCCGGCGAGGTCTCCGCCGCCGAGCACGCCGCTCCGTCCGCCGACGGCGACCTGCGCTTCACCGTCACCTTGGCCGACGGCCGCGTCCTGACGGCGCGCCGCCTGCTGGTGGCCACCGGTCTGCGCGATGTCCTGCCCGAGCTGCCCGGACTGGCCGAGCACTGGGGCCACAGCGTGGTGCACTGCCCGTACTGTCACGGCTGGGAGGTGCGCGACGAGCCGATCGGCGTCCTCGCCACCGGCCCCGCATCGATCCACCACGCCCTGCTGTTCCGTCAGCTCACCGACGACCTCGTCTACTTCGCGCACGGCACCGAGCTCGACGACGAGACCCGTACGCGCTTCGCCGCACGCGGCATCCTGGTCATCGACACCCCGGTCGAAGAGGTCGTAGGGGACCGGGACGGCGGCATCGGCGGTGTCCGCCTGGCGGACGGCCGGGTCGTCGCCCGTCGCGTCCTCGCGGTGGCGACCACACTCGTGGCCCGGACCGAGGGCCTGGCGGGCCTGGGCCTGCCGATGGAGAACCTGCCCGGCGGCGGCCGCCGCTTCGTCTCCGGCGCGGCGGGCGCCACCACCGTGTCGGGGGTGTGGGTGGCCGGCAACGTCACCGACCCGATCGCCCAGGTCGGGGCCTCCGCCGCGGCCGGGGCGCTGGCGGGCGCGCACATCAACGCCCTCCTCGCCGTCGCCGACACCGACGCGGCGGTCGCGGCGGTCGCGGCCACCGTCTGACGCGCAACGGGCTCCCACACCTCCTCCCCCTCGACGACGGCCCGGGCCCGCGTCGGCTGCGCACCATTCTGATGACCGTGTGCGTCGCCAAGCTCGGCGCCCGCCTGATCAGCGGTGTGGGCGCCGCGATGATCATGCCCATCACTCTCCCCATGATCGCTTCCACCTTCCCCGAGGAGCAGCGCGGCCGGGGCCATCGGCGTGTGGACCGGCGTCGCCGGAGGCGGCGTCCTCGGCATGTTCCTCTCCGCGGCGCTCGGCCGGGAGCTGCGGCTACCCGGTCCCGGCGCCCACCTCGGCGCCCGCCCCGGATCCGGCGGCGGACCCCGAGGTCCTCTCCGCGAGGTGACGGGAAGACATATGCGGCTATGTCATCATCCATTTCATGAGTGAAGTCGAGATCCTCCCGCTGCGACTGACCCACCTCGATGCCGTTCTCGACCTCGGCTACCGGTCCTTCGACGTGAAGGCGATGCCCTACACCTCCTGGTCCCTGTCCTCGGTGGCCGCGCACTGGGACGCCCAGCCGGACGCCTGCTGGATCGCCCGCGACGAGGAGGGGCTGCTCGGATTCGTCCTCGGATCGCTCTCCTACGACGAGCGGGAGGACTGGGGCTACCTGGAGTGGATCGCGCTGGAGGAACGCGCCCGTGGCCGGGGCGTCGCGAGCTCCCTGGTCGAGGCTTGCTGCGCCGCGCTCTTCGCGGCGGGGGCGTCCCGGATCATCACCGACGTGGAGAGCGGGAACGCGGCCTCCGCCGCGATGATGCGGCGCAACGGGTTCGCCGAGAAGGTCACGGTCACCCTCTTCGTCCGCCCGAACCCGCGGGAACACACCGCCACGGCCTCGCACTCCCCCCAGGATCCGGCCCGCTCCCGGCTCCGCCGCGCCGCCCGGGCGAGCGGCGGCGCCCCGGCCACGTAGGCGTGCGGCCCGGTCGCGTGTAGGCGTTCGGCCCGGCCACGTAGGCGTGCGGCCCGGTCATGTAGGCCTCCGATCCGGCGAATCGCCGACGGCGGACCCCGCCCGGCGCGTTCGCGCGCCCCGGCATGCGCCTGCGCGCCTCCGCGCGCCCCCGCAGCAGGGATGACCCCGGACGGGAGCCGACCCGAACATGAACTGCCCCCACCATCCGGGGCAACTCGGCCATCACGGGGGAACCATGGGACGACGCTGGCTGGTCACGGGATGCTCCTCGGGGCTCGGGCACGCACTGGCCGGCGCCGCGGCCCGGGCCGGGGACGAACTGGCCGTCACCGCCCGCAAGACCGCCGACCTGGAGGATCTGGCCGCGGCCTGGCCCGGCCGCATCGTCCCGGTCCCGCTCGAATTGCGGGACGGAGCTTCCTGCGAGGAGGCCGTCCGCACCGCGGTGGAACGCCTGGGCGGCATCGACATCCTCGTCAACAACGCCGCCGTGGGACTGTTCGGCGCGGTCGAGGAGGTCTCGGACGCCGAACTCCGCGACCAGTTGGAGACCCTGGTCGTCGGCCCCTGGCGGCTTGCGCGGCTCGTCCTGCCGCTGATGCGGGCCCAGGGGCACGGCCACATCCTCAACGTCTCGTCCGTGGTCGGCCGGATGGCCTTCCCCGGTCTGGCGGCCTACACCGCCGGGAAGCACGCCCTCGAGGGCATGAGCCGGACCCTCGCCATGGAGGCGGCTCCCCACAACATCCGCGTCACCGTCATCGAACCGGGCATGTTCGCGACGCGCTACGGCACCTCCATGGCCGAAGCCGCCCACCGGATCCCCGCCTACGACGCCACCAACCGCGAGATGCTCGAAGGGGCCCGCGGCCTCGCGGACAGCCCCGAGACCGGACGCCCCGAGTACTTCGCCGCGCGGGTCCTGGACATCGTCGCCGCCGAGGGCCCCACGCCGCTGCGGATCCCCGTCGGCGACGACGCCTACGGCTACATCGACGCCTCGGACGAGGCGGACCGCGCCGATCACGCAGCGGCCCGCCTCCTCGTACAGGGCCCGGCCCAGGACTGACGGCCGGGCCGCGGGGCGGTCGGGTCAGCGGGTGGCGGGGAAGACCCTCAGCCAGGTGCCGCCCGGAAGCGCGGTGGCGTCGGCGTAGCCGCACCCGTCGGCCTGCGCGGCCGCAGCCGCGTAGGACACCTCGATCCGCACCTTGGGGAAGTCGGCGACGAAGGCCGCCAACGCGGCCCGGCCGGCCTGGCTGGGCCCGCGCTCTCCGAGGAGCCGGACGGTGCCCTGGTCGATGCCGCGGATCCACTGGCGGAAGGACTGCGGGCGCATCTGCTGTCCCGGCGCCATCGTGTCGCGGATGTGGTCCGCGACCCGGTCCAGGACGGCGGCCACCTCGTCGAGGGGCGCCGCGGTACTGCTGGGGGCCGGGTACAGGAACGGGGCGCGGGGCTGCTGGTCGACCGCGGTGACGGCGCCCTGGAAGCGGTAGCCGTCCGGGCCGGCGACCTTGGCGTCGAAAGTTGCGGTGACCGCGGCCAGGGGGCTGCCGGGGTAGCTCTTGACCCACTGGCCGCCGTTGCCCGGCTCGGCGCCGCCGATGCCGTAGCTCCCGTACAGGCCGTCGCCCGCCTGGAGGAGTTGCGCCGTACCGCCGCCGAACAGGGCGTTGCGGTAGCGGACCTTGAGGGAGAGGGCCGGGAAGTCACGGCGGAAGTCCTTGATCACCGACCGGCAGGAGTGACAGGGGCCCATGTCGGAGTACAGATCGACGGTGCCCCTGCGGACGGCCGCGATCCGGGTCTTGTACTCCGCCGTGCTCCGGCAGCCGAGGTGGCGGTAGATCGCGTCGGCGAGGAGGTTGACCACCTGCCGCTCGGCGTCCTTGCGGTGCTGGATGCCGCGCAGGGCGCCGGTCCAGTCCGCGGGCTCGGGCAGGTCCTGGTAGTAGTTGTCCCCGCGCAGGTCCTGGTGCGAGACGCCCTCGATCTCCCCTTCGAGGTCGGCGTACCCGACGAAGGCGATCGCGTACCGCAGTCGTGCCTTGTTCCCGAATGCCGCCGTGGTCATGGGGCCCCCACTCGCTCCCGGCGTACGCCGCGACCCGCCCGGCCGGCCGGATCCTCCTCGGCGTACCCCGCCCGACCACCATGACGCCGAGCGATGACAGACGGCTGGACGAATGCTCAACGCCCGCCCCCGGAGGGTCGGATGCAGGCCAGAATCGTCCGAAATTCGATCATCTCATCGGAAACCGAGGCGAGAGCGGATTCGTTCGAACATGTGCCAGAACCCTCAAGGAGCCCTGACCGAGCGGAAATTCGGGGCTCCACCCAAGGAGTCATACCGTGCGCTTCCTCTTCACCGGCCCCGCTTCGGTGGGCCACCTGTTCCCGATGGTGCCGACCGCCCAGGCCCTTCAGGCCGCCGGGCACCAGGTGCTGTTCGCGGTCTCGGCCCCGTACGACCAGATGCGGCAGGCCGGTCTGCCCACCGTCGAGATCGGTGACGGTTCGACACTGCTGGACGCCTTCAAGAAGGCCCAGAACGGCTCGGACCTCCAGTTCGTCACGGACGGCAACAGCCCTGAGGACACCGAGCGGCTCGCCGCGGCCGGCTTCGCCGAACACGGCCGGGTCACCATCGACGACCTCCTCGCC
Source organism: Streptomyces sp. NPDC058289 (assembly GCF_042880975.1). Lineage (NCBI taxonomy): Bacteria > Bacillati > Actinomycetota > Actinomycetes > Kitasatosporales > Streptomycetaceae > Streptomyces > Streptomyces sp. NPDC058289. The sequence goes on along the minus strand of NZ_JBHVYI010000054.1, from coordinate 34,605 downwards.
CTCGCCACCGCCTGGCGACCGGACGTCATCGTCCACGCCGCCTTCCAGGCCGCCGCGCCCCTGGTCTCCGCGGCCCTCGGCATACCGGCCGTGGTCCACAACTTCGGCGTGATGTCCGGCTTCGGCATGGTCGGCCGGCTCGGCGGCCTGCTGGCGGACGAATACGCGGCCCGCGGGGTCGAAGGCCCAGCCACCCACACCGTCCTCGACGTCGTACCCCACTCCCTGGGCGGGGACGGCACCGGCTGGCGCGTCCGCTACGTGCCGCACAACGGCGGCGGCTCGGTTCCGAGCGATCTCGTGGCCCGCGGCGCCCGGCCCCGGATCGCCGTCACCCTCGGGACCGTGGTGACCGCGTTCGCGGGCGTCAACCCGGTCGCCCGGGTCGTCTCCGAGGCCGCATCCGTCGACGCCGAGTTCCTGCTCGCGGTCGGTGACACCGATCTGAGCCCGCTCGGCACGCTTCCGGACAATGTCCGGGCGCTGCCCTGGGTGCCGCTGGCACAGCTCCTGGACACCGCGGACGCGATCGTGCACCACGGCGGCGCCGGCACCATGCTCACCGCCGCCGCACTGGGCGTCCCGCAGCTGATCCTCCCGCAGGGCGCGGACCACTTCATCAACACCGACGCCGCGACCGGCCTGGGCTTCGCCCTGCGTACGACCGGCGCCGAGGTGGACGCCGCCCTGCTCGGCCGCCTGCTCACCGACGAGGCCCTCCGCAAGGGGGCCGCCGCCACGCAGTCCGAGATCGTCGCGCTCCCTTCGCCCACCGACCTCGTCGCCTCCTTCGAGGCCATCGGATAGCGCGGGAGGGCCGCGTGGGCGGCCGGCCGCTTCACTCGCCGGTCAGCAGGCGCAGCTTCGGAGTGGCCGCGGCCATCGCAAGGCCGGCTGCCAGTGCCAGGCCGCCCAGGGCGATGTAGAGGGCGGCGCCGGTCAGGTGGGTGGCGACCTGGCTGCCGATGGCGTCGCCCGCCGAGGCGGCCAGGAAGAAGAGGCCCACGAGCTGGGACCCGGTGCCGGCCGGGGCCAGCTTGTGGCTGATCGACAGTCCGGTCGGGGCGAGGAACAGTTCGCCCAGGCTCAGCAGGACGTAGAGGCCGACCAGCCAGAGCAGCGAGATGTGGGCGTTTCCGGTGGCGTGTCCCGCGGCGAGGGCGAGCAGGAGGAAGGACAGTCCGCCGAGGACGAGTCCCGTGGAGAACTTCGCCGGGGAGGAGAGGCGCACCTTGCGCCACACGAACGCGAGGACGCCTGCGAAGGCGATGGTCATGACGGGGTTCAGGGCCGCCTGCCAGGTGACCGGGATGCCCCTCATGTCCACGTGGTCCGCGGCGAACAGCTGCACGTTGGACGCGGCCAGGTCGAAGATGCAGAAGAAGGCGACGGCCGCCGCGAACAGCCGCGCGTAGGCGCGGATTCCCGCGCGTCCCCGCCCGTCGAGGTCCGGGCGGCGCAGCAGGGTGACGAGGTAGCCGACCGGTACGACGACGGCCAGGACCGCGAACGCGGTGAGGGCGTGCGGCAGGGTCAGCGTGCCGGTCGCCCGGGCCGCGGCGCCCGCCGCGAGGACCCCGGCCACGCACCACAGCGTCCGGACGGCCACCGTGCGCGCCTCGGTGCGGGTGAGCGGGCGGCCGGGTGCGTCGGCGGCCTCGCGGAGGCGGCCCGAGGCCTGGAAGACGCACAGGCTGACGGCCATGGCCACGGCCGCCGTGCCGAAGGCGACGTTCCAGCCGAAGTGCAGTCCGAGCCAGCCCACCAGGAGGGTCGAGGCCAGGCCGCCGAAGTTCACGCCGGCGTAGAACTTGCTGTAGGCCGCATCCCGTTCCTGGTCGGTGCCCTGCGCGTACAGCTTCCCGACCAGGGCGGTCATATTGGGCTTCTGCAGGCCGGTGCCGACCGCGATGAGGACGAGGCCGGCGTAGACGCCGGGCGCTCCGGCCTCGAAGGCGAGCACGAGGTGTCCGGCCAGGATGGCCACCCCGCCGGTGAGGGCGGTCTTACGGGCGCCGAGCACCCGGTCGGCGATCCAGCCGCCCGGCAGGGCGGTGAAGTAGCAGGCGGACAGGTAGGCGCCGACGAGGGCGACCGCCGTGGTCTTCGACATGCCGAGGCCGTGGGCGGTGTCGATCAGGAAGAGCGCCAGTACCGCGCGCATTCCGTAGAAGGACCGCTAAGGAGAACCGCTCCGCTGCTTCGCTCAGGCACAGCGGCAGCAGACCCGTGCGGGTGCGGTTCTCTGCGATCACCTCCGTCCTGTGTTCCGTGGACGTCGACATCGTGTGTTCCAGCCTTTCGGGGTGTGGGCTCCGGCTGTGGCGACTCCTTCCAGCGAACACCTCGGAGGGCGACCTGCGCACCGGCCGAAAGGACGGAGCGGTCCACGATCAGAGACCCGGGTCCGAAGTCCCGGGCCGGCTCCCGAAGGGCCTCCGCCGCCGGGCCTCGGGCGGCGGAGGGCTCGAGGACCTCCTGGCACCATTGGCGGAAACCCGTCCTTCGGGCTCGCCGGCCCGGCCTCGGCCCGACCTGGGACCGGGCCGGGGACCGCGCCTCGGCCGGCCCCGGGCCGGGCCGGGAGGCCGAGCGTCAGGCCGGGCCGGGAGGCCGAGCGTCAGGCCTTCATCTCGTACGCCCCCGCCAGGGCCTCCACGCGCGCCCACACGCGCGCCGAGCGGTCCGCGTCCACGGCCGGGCGGCGGACCGCGTCCAGGGCCCAGGCCTGCTGGTCCGCGGTGGCCGAGTCCTTGCCGTGCAGTTCGACGGCGTGCGCGGAGAAGTCCCGTACGAGGACTCCGAACAGCTCGTCGAGCACGTCCTCGTCCAGGCCGGTCAGGCGGGCCTGCTCCAGGACGAGCTGGCCGTGCACGACCAGGGCGAAGAGCTGGCCGACCGCCAGGAGGAGGTCGAGGTCGCGGCTCTGCTGCTCGTCGGGGGCGGCGGTCTCGACGAACGTGCAGAGGGCGTCGGCCTGTGCGCGGAACCGGGCGACGTTGGGCACGGCGGCGTACGCGTCGTAGGCCGGGCGCCAGTCGTGGAACCGTACGGATCCCAGGCCGCGTGCCGGGCCCTGGCGGAAGAGGAACGCGTCGTCGGCCGCGTCGAGGCGGGTCGGGACGGGGGCGTAGTCGGCCGGTTCCAGCAGGTGGTTGCGCATGAACTTGAGGATGAGCGCCAGGTTGACGTGGACCGTGCCCTCCAGCTTGGGCAGGCCGCGGATCTCGACGGCCGCCTGGGCGAAGTAGGTGTCCTTCTCGAAGCCCTTGGCCGCGATGACGTCCCACATCAGGTCGATGACCTTCTCGCCCTCCGTGGTCACCTTCATCTTGGTCATCGGGTTGAAGAGGAGGTAGCGGCGGTCGTCGGGGCCCGCGGAGCGGAAGTAGTCGACGGCGCGGTCGCTGAACAGCTTCATTCCGACGAGGCGGACGTACGCGTCGGTCAGCTCGCGGCGCACGTGCGGGAAGGCGGTGACGGGGCGGCCGTAGAGGATGCGGCCCTGCGCGTGGGTGACGGCCTCGTACATCGCGTGCTCGCAGATGCCGATCGAGGCGGTGCAGAGGTTGAACTTGCCGACGTTGACCGTGTTGAGGGCGGCGTCGAAGGCGGCGCGGCCGGTGTGCAGGACGTCCTCGGCGCCGACCGGGTAGTCCGTGAGGCGGAACTCGCTGACGTACTTGGAGGAGTCGACCACGTTCTTCACCACGTCGTACGCGGGGTGGCGGCTGTCCGCGGCGAAGAAGACGTAGCCGTCCGGGCCCTCGATGTCGGTGCGGCGGCCGAAGACGGAGACGAGTCCGGCGGCGTTGCCGTTGCCGATGTAGTACTTCGAGCCGGTGGCCCGGAAGCCGCCGGCACCGTCACCGTCGACATACGGCTCCAGCAGCATGTCGGTGTTGTAGATGTCCGCGCCGTGGGTCTTCTCGGACAGGCCGAACGCGAACACCTCGCCCGCGTCGAGGAGTTGGGCGGCGCGGTCACGGGCGGCGGCGTTGTCGCTCTGCCAGACGGGGCCGAGACCGAGGATGGTGACCTGCCACGCGTACCAGTAGTCGAGGCCGTAGAAGCCGAGGATCTCGTTGAGGGCGGCGATGCGTGCGGTGTCCCAGCGCTTGTCGGGCCCGTCCTGGCCGGCGGCAGGCTCCGGGGTCAGGAAGGTCGCGAAGAGGCCTTCCTTCGCGGAGAACGCGAGGAAGTCCCCCAGCCAGGCGCGGGTGCGGTAGTCCTCGATCAGCCGGCGCTTGCCGCGCTCCTCGAACCAGTCGACGGTCGCGCGCAGCAGGCGGCGGGTCTCGGGGTCGAAGTGCGCGGGGTCGTAGGTGCGCGGGTTGAACAGCAGCTGGTCGCTCATGGGCGTTCGCCTTCCGGTCGGAGGATGAGGGGTGACGAGGGAGCAGGAGAAGGAGGGAACAGGAGGAGCAGGGAGCGCTCGGCGGCGCCGGGTCAGGGGGATGCCAGGCGGTGGAGGGTGGCCAGTACGTCTTCCAGCCAGGCGAGCTGCATGCGCTCGTAGGCGATGCCGCCGCGGAGCACGACGTGCTGGAGTTCCCGCCCGGCGTCCGAGGGATCCGGAGCCGGAGCCTGCGGTCCGGTGAAGTCGCGGAGCTCTCCCGCCAGGTAGTGCGTGAGCCGGTCGGCGTGCGTCCGGTGGTGCCGCTCGACCTCGCGGATCAGGGCGGCCGGATCGTCGAAGGCCGCGCCGCGGATCTTCACGGCGAGCTCGTGGCGGACGGTGTCGGCCTCGATCGGCTCGTGGAGCCAGGCCGAGAGGGCTACGCGGCCGGCCGCGGTGACGGAATACTCCTTCTTGTCCGGCCGGGTCCGCTGCGGCACTTCGCGGACGTCGAGCCGTCCGTCGCCCTCCATCCGGCTCAGCACGCGATAGATCTGCTGGTGGGTCGCGGTCCAGAAGTAGCCGATGGACCGGTCGAACCGGCGGGCCAACTCATATCCGGACCCCGGCTGCTCCAGCAGGGAGACGAGGATCGCGTGCTCAAGTGCCATGCCCTGATCTTTCTATGCAACTCGTTGCATAGACAAGCGCCGCCACGAGGGTGAGACACGGCTCACCCGCGCGCTCGGTTAGGGTCGGCGGGACAGCGCATCGCATCGCGAACCGACGAACCACCATGAGGAGCAACCGTGAGCCAGCCGGCGTCCACCGCCCTGCAGCAGGAGATCGCCCGGGAGCTCCTGGTGGCCGAAAGCTTCGACGCCCAGCGGGAGATCGAGCGCCGGGTGGCGTTCCTCGCCGAGCGGCTCACGTCCACCGGCCTGCGCTCCCTGGTGCTCGGGATCAGCGGCGGGGTGGACTCCACCACGGCCGGCAGGCTCTGCCAGCTCGCCGTGGAGCGGGCCCGGGCGGCCGGACACGAGGCGACGTTCTACGCCATGCGACTGCCCTACGGAGTCCAGGCCGACGAGCGGGACGCGCAGCTCGCCCTCGGTTTCATCAACGCCGACCGGGTGCTGACCGTGGACGTGAAGCCCGCGAGCGACGCGGCGCTGGCCGCCTCCCTGGCCGGCGGGACCGTCTTCCGCGACGCCCACCACCAGGACTTCGTGCAGGGCAACATCAAGGCCCGCCAGCGCATGATCGCCCAGTACGCGGTCGCCGGCGCGCACGACGGCCTGGTCGTCGGCACCGACCACGCCGCCGAGGCGGTCTCCGGCTTCTTCACCAAGTTCGGCGACGGCGCGGCCGACTTGGTGCCGCTGACCGGGCTGACCAAGCGCCGGGTGCGGGCCTGCGCCGACGCCCTGGGCGCACCGGCCGAGCTGGTCTGGAAGACGCCGACGGCGGACCTTGAGACCCTCGACCCGGGCAAGGCGGACGAGGACGCGCTGGGTGTCACGTACGACGAGATCGACGACTTCCTGGAGGGCAAGCCGGTCGGGGAGCGCGCCTTCGACACGATCGTCCGCCGCTACCGCCTGACCGAGCACAAGCGGCAGCTGCCGATCGCGCCGTAGCGGCGCGCGCCCGCGCCGGTGCCGACCAGGACGAAGGGGCCAGGACGAAGGGTCCGGGACCGAAGAGGACGGGACGGAAGCGGGCATGACGGGCGCGTGAAGTCCGTCTCCCCGGGGTACTGGACGGTCACGGCGAGCAACAATTGCCCGGCTCGCCGTGGTGGTCCAGTCCACACCGGAGGAGTCCCCGTGGCCGTCCTCAGTACGATCCTCCTGGTCCTCGGCGCCTGGTGCGCCGCGAGTCTCGCAACCGTCGCCGCGTACGCCGCCGTGCGCGGCCTCCACGTGCGGCGGCAGCGGGCTGCGGCGTCCGCGCCGGTCGGCGCGGGCTCGGCCCCGGGCGAAGGCCATCGTCGGCGAACCCTCCGGCCCGCTCACCGGTCCGGCCGCGGGCCCGGCCGCTCCCGTGCGGACCGCAGGGTCCCACCGGCGGACCTCCAGGCGGGCTGAGCGTCACGATCCGTGTTTGGCTGACTGCATGACGTCCGCCAGCGGAACCTCATCCGGCCCGATGCCCGACGCCGTAGCCCCGCCCGCCGGCGGCGCACCGTCGGCCCCGCCCGACCCCCGGCGCTGGTGGGCGCTCGCCGTCATCGGACTGGCCCAGCTGATGGTCGTCCTCGACGCCACGATCGTGAACATCGCACTCCCCTCCGCCCAGCGCGATCTGGGGATGTCCGACGGCAACCGGCAGTGGGTGATCACCGCCTACTCGCTGGCCTTCGGCGGGCTGCTCCTGCTGGGCGGGCGGATCGCGGACCTCATCGGGCGCAGGCGGGCCTTCGTCATCGGCCTGAGCGGTTTCGCCGTCGCCTCCGCCCTGGGCGGCGCGGCGAGCGGGCCGGGCATGCTCTTCGCGGCCCGGGCGCTGCAGGGCGTCTTCGCGGCGCTCCTCGCGCCGTGCGCCCTGTCGCTGCTGGCCACCACCTTCGACACCCCCAGGGAACGCGCCAAGGCCTTCGGCGTGTTCGCCGCGATCGCGAGCGGTGGCGGGGCCGTGGGCCTGATCGCCGGAGGCCTGCTCACCGAGTACCTGAACTGGCGCTGGTGCCTCTACGTCAACGTGGTCATCGCCGCGGTCGCGGTCCTCGGCGCCTTCGCCGTGCTGCGCGGCACGGGCCGTACGGGAGCGAAGCTCGACGTCCCGGGAGCGGTCCTGGGCTGCGGCGGGCTCGTGGCCATCGTCTACGGGCTGAGCGAGGCCGAGCCGCGCGGCTGGTCCGACGGCCTGGTCATCGGGCTCCTCGTCGGCGGGACCGTCCTGCTCGCCGCCTTCGCCTGGTGGCAGGCGCGGGCGAGCGACCCCATGCTCCCCCCGCACATCATCAGGGACCGGACACGGGCCGGCTGCCTCGTCACGATGGCACTGGCCACCATCGGCCTGTTCGCCCTGTTCCTGTTCATGACCTACTACTTCCAGCTCGTCCTCGGCTACTCCCCCGTCAGGACCGGGCTGGCCTTCCTCCCCATGACCCTGGCGATCATCACCGGTGCGACCCAGGTCTCCGCACGCTTCCTCGACCGGCTCGCCCCCCGCGCGCTGATCGTTCCCGGGCTGCTCCTGGCCACCTTGGCCCTGGTCCTCCTGACGCGGCTGACGGTCGACTCCTCGTACGCGACCCACGTGCTCCCCGCCATGCTGGTCCTCGGGTTCGGCATGGGCCTGGTCTTCATGCCCGTGATGTCGACGGCCACCCAGGGTGTGGCGCGCAGGGACTCCGGTGTCACCTCGGCCACGGTCAACACGGCCCAGCAGGTGGGCGGGGCGATCGGGACGGCGCTCCTCAACACCATCGCGAGCACGGCCGCGACGGCCTACGTGGCCTCGCACCTGGCGGGACCGGCGCAGGCCGCCGACGGCGGCTCCGCGTCCCCGGCGCAGGGGTTGATCGAGGCCCAGGGCGTGGTGCACGGCTTCGGGGTCGCGCTCTGGTGGGCGGCCGGCATCATGCTCCTGGGCGCTGCGGCGGCCGCCGTCCTGGTCACCGCGCCGGCGCCCGCACCCCGCCGCGAGGTGCGGGGCGCGGCGGTCGCGGCCTCGACGCCCTGACGGGGCTCGCACGACGTTCGGGGCCCGTGGGGCCGGCGGACCCTGGGGAGCCGGCGGACCTGTAGGGCCTACGGGGCCTACGGGCCTGGTCGCGCAGCCGGCGGGAGCAGGGTCGTGGCGATGCCCGCGAGCACCGCCGCTAGACCCGCTTCGAAGCCGGCGTCCTGATCGCGGAACATCTCCGGGCCCGCCTCGGCCGTCAGCGGGTACTCGGCGAGCCGTTCGGCGCGGGCCTCCAGGTCGTAGCCCTCGCCGTCCGAGCCGGGCAGCGGGCCCATCGACTGCTCCTCGATCACGTACCCGATGGTGTAGCTGTACGCGGTGAACCAGGCCCGGGCGGCCCCCGCGGCCGTGAAGCCGCCCGCGACGAGCGTCCGCAGATGGGCCTCCATCGGAGCGGCGTAGCTCATGTCGGTGAAATGCGTGCCGCTGTAGACCTTGGCTCCGTCCCGGTAGCGCAGCAGGTGCTCCCTCAGCCCCCGCATCGCGGCCTCCAGCGCCTGGGACCAGTCGCCGGGCGGACGGGCGGCGTCCAGGTCGGCCGTCATCCTGCGGAGCATTTCGGTGGCCATCTCGTCGAGCAGCGCCTGTTTGTCCTTGAAGTGCCAGTACAGGGCGGGTGCCTTGACGTCCAGCTCCTTGGCGATGGCCCGCAGGGTCAGGCCGTCCAGACCCACGTCTCCGAGCAGCCGCAGGGCGGTGGAGGCCACCGTCGCCCGGTCGAGCCGGGCCCGTTCGGGTTTCGCTTCTCGTTCTTCTCTTACCACCTTGACAACTTAACAGCGTTAAGCACATTCTCGTACCCATGACCGCACTTAACAGCGTTAAGGAAAACGAGGCTCCCGACGTGCTCGTCGTCGGCGCCGGCCCCACCGGACTGGCCCTGGCCCTGGACCTCACCCGCCGCGGCGTCCACGCCCTGGTCGTCGAGCGGGCCGACACCCTCTTCCCCGGCTCGCGGGGCAAGGGGCTTCAGCCCAGGACCCTGGAGGTCTTCGACGACCTCGGCGTGGGGGACGCGGTACGGGAGGCGAGTGCCCACGCGCCCATCGGGCAGATCTGGCAGGACGGCCGGCCCGTGGGCGAGCACGACATGCTCGGCGACAGCGGCGTCGGCGGCCCCACCGACACCGAGCCGCATCCGCGCGCCCGGCTCCTGCCCCAGTGGCGCACGCAGGAGATCCTGTTCGAGCGCCTCACCGGGCTGGGCGGCCGGGTCCGCTTCGGCACCGCACTGACCGGCTTCGACCAGGACGCCGACGGGGTGAGCGCGTACCTCTCGGACGGCAGTACGCTGCGCGCCGCCTACCTGGTCGCCGCCGACGGCGGCCGCTCCACCGTCCGCAGGGCCCTGGACATCGGCATGACCGGCGAGACCGTGGATCCCGCCCCGATGGTGGTGGCCGACGTCCGGCTGCGCCCCGGAGCACTGGACCGCGACCACTGGCACCTGTTCCCGGGCCCGGACGGCGGTTTCGCCGCCCTGTGCCCGCTGCCCGGCACCGACGAGCACCAGTTCGTCGCGCGGACCGACGATCTCGACATCCCCGCCGCGGTCGCCGCGCTGACCCACCTGGGCGCCGAGGACGTCACCGAGGTCCGGTGGGCCTCCGACTTCAGGCCGCGCGCCGCCATGGCCGACCGCTTCCGCGCCGGCCGGGTGCTGCTCGCGGGCGACGCGGCGCACGTGCACTCCCCCGCCGGCGGCCAGGGCCTCAACACCAGCGTGCAGGACGCCTACAACCTCGGCTGGAAGCTCGGACAGGTACTGCGCCACGGCGCGGACCCCGCGCTCCTGGACACCTACGAGGAGGAACGCCGGCCCGTTGCCGCGCACGTACTGGGCCTGTCCACACGCATTCACCGCGGCCAGGAGGAGCGCGGCGGAGCCACCCGCCAGCTCGGCCTGGGCTACCGGGGCGGCCCCCTCTCCGAGGGAGCCGCGGGCGCCCTGGCAGCCGGGGACCGCGCCCCCGACGGCCCGCTCCCGGACGGCCGCAGGCTCTTCGACCTGTTCCGGGGACCGCACTTCACCCTGCTCGCCGTCGGCACCGATGCCGAACTGCCGCCCGTGAGAACGGAGTTCCTGCACGTCCACCGGATCGGACCGTACGAGCCCTACGGCAAGGGGCTCTTCCTGGTCCGGCCCGACGGCTACGTGGGCTGGGCGGGCGAGGACGCGACCGGACTGGCCCGCTACCTCGCCCGCGTCGCCCGCCCCGGCTCCCCCGCGGCGGGGAGCTGAGGCGGATCCCCCGGTCAGCGCAGGGTGGGGATCACGTCGTTCGTCTCGTCGGCTTCCACGGGCCCGGTGGTGCGCCGGCCGACTGCCTCCGGGGGCGTCTCGTCCGCGCAGACGGTGCCCCGTGCGGGCAGGGCCAGGGTGGCCAGGTAGTCGTTGACGAGCGCGCTGACGCAAGCGCTCCGGTTGTAGGCGGTGTGCCCCTCGCCGGAGAAGGTCAGGAGCCGACCGGCGTCCAGCGTCCCGGCCAGGGCCACGGCGTCCTGGTACGGGGTGTCCGGGTCCCCGGTCGTGCCGAGGACCAGGATCGGGGCGGAACCGGCCGCCCGGTAGGAGCCCTCGTAGCGGCTGGGGCGTTCCGCCTGCCACTGCGCGCAGGTGGGCGCGTGGTTGTGGTCGTAGGTGGGCGGTCCCAGGCCGATGGGCGGCCCGAGCAGGGGCGCCGAGGCGACCTCCGCGCCGACCAGGGCGCCCAGGAGGAGCCGGCTGGTCGGGTAGACGCGGTCGGCGCACTCGACGGCCATGTTGACGTTGAGGAAGTCGAAGGACGCGGGTGAGGGGGGAGACAGCAGGAAGGAGGTCTTGTGGGCCTGGGCCAAGGCCAGGGCCTCTCCCAGGTAGGGCCAGATCTCCTTGCCCGAGTTGATGTTGAACATCAGGCGGTAGGCCAGGGTGTAGCCGGTGGCCGGGCGTCCGCTCGCGGTGATGACGGGATCCGCGTCGAGGTCCCGCTTGAGCTGTTCGAAGGCCTGCCGGGGTTTGCCCTTGCCGAATCCGCAGGCGGTGGCGTTCTGTGCGCACCAGTCGAGGAACCGGCCGACCGCCGCGTCCAGGGCGGTGAACTGCGCGGCGTCGTAGGCGTAGGGCACGTCGGCGTAGCGGCGCGGATCGTAGGCCCCGTCCAGGACCATGGCGCGCACGCGTCGGGGGAACTGCGCGGCGTACACGGTGCCGACGTAGCTGCCGAAGGAACGGCCGTAGAAGGTGAGCGTCTCCTCACCCAGAGCCTGGCGCAGCAGGTCGAGGTCCTTGGCGTTGGACGCGGTGCCGATGAACGGCACGAGGCCGCCCGAGCGTTCCCGGCAGGCGGCGGCGAACTCCCGGCCCTGCCGGACGGCGGTCTGCAGCGCGCCCGGTCCCGGGACGCCGCGCGCGGCGTCGACGGCGGCAGAGTACTCCGCGTCGTTCCAGCACTCCACCTGGCCGCTGCGCGCCACGCCCCGCATGTCGTACCCGACGACGTCGAAGCCGTCGCGGAGGGCGGCGGGGAGTGCGGCGTAGCTGTTGCGGGCGAAGTTCACGCCCGAGTTGCCGGGGCCGCCGGGGTGCAGCACCAGGACGCCGGTGCGGTGCGCCGGGTCGGCCGCGAGTCGGCGGGTGACGGCCAGCGGGATCGTGGTTCCGGTGGGCCGGCGGTAGTCGAGCGGCACCTGGGCGGTCGCGCACTCGAAGCCGTCGCCCTGGTCGTCGGCGCAGGGTCCCCAGGACAGGACGGGTACGGGCGGGGCGGGCAGGGCGGTGGCCGTGGCGGCCCCCGGCCCGGCTCCGAGCAGCGCGGTGACGGCGATCAGGACGAGGGCTATCCCCCACACCACTCGCTTGCGCGCATCGTCGGCTAAACGGGTCTGCATGCGGTGAACTCCCTTGATGGCAGGTCGACGGCAGGGGCGCGCCGAGGCCGTCTCGGCGTAGGCCGCCCGGCAAGATCCGGAAGAGACGGCCTAGGTCGTCTCTTCCGGATCTTGCCGGTCAGGTCCGCGTCGTCCGGTGCCGTGCCTCGGCGCGCTGCCGGGGCTCCCGCGTACTGGACGTACTCGGATGCCCCGGCAGGGCGGCGAGGTGCGGTGCCGGGCGGCGCGGGCCAGGCAAGATCCGGAAGAGACGGCCCAGGTCCGGGGGGAAGGGTGTGGGCGCCCGCGCTCGGCTGAGCGGCAGGATCAGGTTCCCATCCGTGGGGCGGGCGGGATAGACGGCGAGCCCGACGGGATGCGGAACGTACCGCCCCGGCCTGCGGGTTCGGCCCGGCCTGCCCGCCGGTCGGCTGGGCCGACCGGATGACCGCGGGCCCGGCCGCCGGTTCACCGGGTTCGTGAGGATTGCGCGGGAGAGCGGGGCGGAGGGCCGTGGTCAGGCCGTGCCGGTTCCCGTGTTCCACACCGGGCGGAGCCGTTCGGCGGCGGCGCTCGCCTGGGCGAGGCCCGCCCGGTACGCCGGTTCCCACTGCGCCAGGTCCTGCAGGTCGGGGCCGAACGCCCGCACGGCGTCCGGATCGGGAACGAGGGTCACGACGGTCCGCGCCCCGGCGGACTCCGGCTGCTCTTCGAGCGGCTCGCGGGGGAACAGGTGCGCCAGGGGCTCCACGACGACCAGCGTGCGCGCCCCGGCCGCGAGGTCCGCGTTCGTCCCGGCGCGCAGGGCCCCGTCCATGTACCGCCGCCCTCCGATGGCGACGGGCGGCTCGGCTCCGGGGAAGGCGCTGCTCGCGGCCACGGCCTGCACCAGCGGCACGCCGCTCGTACGGTCCCACACCACAGGCTCACCGGTGGCCGCATCCACCGCGGTGATCAGCAACCGGCGGCCCGGCCAGCCGCCGACGCCGATCAGCGCGGCCCGACCCGCGAGCAGCGCCCGCTCGGCGTCGGGGCCGGATGGCGAGTCGGCGTGGTCCAGGGCGATCCGGCCGACTCGGCGCCGGGCCTCTCCCGGTTCCAGGCCGGCTTCCCCGAGCAGGGCGAACACGGAACCCAGCCGGGCCGCGTCCACCTCTCCTCCGGGAGCTGCCGGACCGGTCCGGACACCGGGGGCGGCCAGCCGTCCGGGGTCCTGGCCGGTGGCCAGCAGTGCGCCGACGATCGCACCGGCCGAGGTGCCGATGACGAGGTCGGCTCCGCCGAGATCGACCCCGGTGCTGCGCAGTCCACCGGCCAGGCCCGCCATCCAGGCCGTGCCGACCGGGCCGCCCGGTCCCAGTACGAGTGCCCGCTCCGTGGTGGCTCCGGTTTCAAGGTTCACGGGGTCCGCCCCTCGTCTTGTGCCGTGCATGCCGTGTGGGCCGTCGGGTGACGATCAACGGGGCCGACGGTAGGACCTCGACCCGGCTTGAGGTCAAGCGGTCCGGGCCCCTGCGAGGAGCAGCCGCGCGGCCACCGTGGTCCCGTCGGTGCGGACCGCGGCGGCCACGTCGGCCGCCCGGGCGCGGGTCTGCGGGGCCAGCGCCGTGCGCAGCGCGGCGGACAGGGACTCGGCGGCCGGGGCCGGGCCCTCGTGGGCCGCGCCGATGCCCAGGTCGGCGACCCGGCCGGCCCAGTAGGGCTGGTCCGCGCCCTGGGCCACCACCACCTGGGGCACGCCGGCCAGGGTGGCGGTCATCGTGGTGCCCGCGCTGCCGTGGTGCACGACGGCGGCCACCCGGCGGAAGAGCGCCTGATGGTTGACCTCGCCGACGAGGAGGCAGTCGTCCCGGCCGTCGGCAAGGCCCAGTTCGGCCCAGCCCCGGGAGACGACCGCACGGCGGCCGTGCGCGCGGATCGCCGCGACGGCCGCCCGGGCGACCTCTTCGGGGGCGCGCAGGGGGGTGCTGCCGAAGCCCACGTAGACCGGCGGTGGGCCGTCGTCCAGGAACTCCATCAGCTCGGCGGGGAGCGGCCGTTCGTCCGGTGCGCACCACGCTCCGGTCTGCACCACGCCGAGACCCGTCGGCTGCCACGGGGACAGGAGCGGGTCCGTGGCCAGCCACGGGTGGGCGGTGAAGGCGTAGCCCCGGACGGAGTGCACGGGCGGCAGGCCGGCGCCTGCCCGCAGGGTGTTGAGCGTCTCGCCGAACATGGTGTGCGCGATGGCCGCGTCCTCGTCCCACAGCGCCTGGTTGTCGGTGGCGTCCGGCGGCAGGGGCCGGCCCCGCCGCGCGGGCGGGCGACGGTGGGGCGACGGCAGGCTGACCGGCTGGTGGCTCGCGTGCACGAAGCGCAGGCCCAGCTTCTCGGCCACCGACCGCGCGCCGGCGGTGACCGGCAGGGGACCGGTCGCCACCAATGCGTCCGCGCCTTCGGCCGCCGCGGCGACCGTGTCGAACTGCGCGGTCATCAGGTCCGCCGCCCGCTGCGCGAGGCCCTCTGCGGATCCGGGTGTCACCGAGGTCACCAGCGGGCGCACCGGGCTGCCGGCCGGCACCGGTTCGACGCCGAGACCTGCCAGCCGTACGGCGAACTCCTCGTCGGGCGGTGCGCACATCCGCACCTCCGCGCCGAGCTCCCGCAGCCGCACCGCCAGCCCCGCCATCGGCTCGACGGCTCCGCGCGACCCGTACGTCGACAACACCACACGCATGCGGCAACACTCGTTTCGGTAGAGGCGGGGCGCCGTGGATTCCGGCTTCGGTCCGCGATTCTTCGCCATGCCCCGGGCCTTGCCGCAAGCCCCCCTGTGCGCTGTATGTTGATCATGGCGGGGCGCGGGTCTCACGGCTGACGCCCGCCGTGTGGATCCGCTCACACGGGAGGCGCCCCCCTCGCTCGGCCGCCCCGGACGATTCACCCCCGGTCGCCGACTCCTCGTCAGGTGCGGGGACCGGGAGTCCTACGGCGCCCACCTGCGCCTCGACCGTGCGCACGGCCGATTGCACCAGGAGTGCGGCAGCGTCACGAACCGCTCGGACAGGCGGGCACGGGGCGGGATTTCACCCTCGACCTATCTGGACAAACTGGATCGATTCGGGTGATCGACACGAGATGCCCATACCATCCGATAATCGACCCGACGGTGTGTCAGGCGCACGCGCGCGAGGCATAATCGGGCCCGGTCGTCTCCGGAAAGCGGTGGGGCCAACGGGGCACGGACCCGCCCCGCAGCCCAGTTCCGCACCCGACCGACCGAGCCCCGAGGCGTTGCAGATGTCCCTGGCCAGCCGCACCCGCATCGCGGGCCTGCTCGCCGCGCTCACCGTCGGCGCCGTCGGCGTGACGACCTGGGCCTACGGGTACGGGACCACGCCGGAGTCCGCGGCCCCCGGGGCTGGGCTCCGCCCGAGTGTGACCGAGGGCGCGGTCCTCCAAGTCGTCGCACACCCCGACGACGACCTCTACTTCATGAACCCCGATCTGAGCCGCTCCATATCGACGGGCATCAAGGTCACCACCGTCTACCTCACCTCCGGCGAGGGCGACGGCCGCAACGAGGCCCACAGCCCGCACCTGCAGGACCCCGCGGGCCCCGCCGACCACGCCGCCTACGCGGAGGCCCGGCAGAACGGCATCCGGGCCGCCTACGCGCAGATGGCCACGGGCGACCGCACCAGCGCCTGGCAGCGCCGCTCCATACCCACCCTCGGCGGCGGGAGCGCCGAGGTGGACGTCCTCGTGGCGCGGCCCGAGGTCAACCTGGTGTGGATGCAGCTACGGGAGGCCCGCAGCCTCTCCGGGGACAATCCGGACAGCCTGCGCGGACTGTGGGACGGCCGGGTCCCCGCCCTGGGGGCCCAGCTGAGCTCGGGGACTCCGGTCACGCCCGGGTTCTCGTACGACAGGGACCAGGTCGTGGAGGCCATCGCGGGGGTCTTCGCCCTGTACCGGCCGACCACCATACGGACCCAGGACCCGACCCCCGGCCGGACGCGCAGCGGCGGCTTCTTCCTGGACCACCAGGACCACATATACGGCGCCCGCTTCGTGCAGGCCGCCGCCGAGCGCTACGCGAAGACCACGGACCGGCCGCACTTCTCGGTCCAGAACTACGTGAGCTATCCCAACAGCTCGCTGCCCCCGGCGCTGGACCCGCAGGCCGCCGAGGAGAAGCTCGGCTACCTCAAGACCTACGCCTGGTCCGACCACGAGAACTGGTGCGGCAGCCCCGCCGGCTGCGGCGACCGCAAGACGGCGAGCCGGCCCGCCGGCTCCGGCTGGAGCCAGACCATCCGCTACGGCCGGGGCGATGTCACCTCCTGGATGACCGAGGGCGTGTCCGGTCGACTGTGGGCCTTCACCGTGCTGGACGGACGGATGGCCTACTGGACGCGCAGCGGACCCAAGGCCCCTTGGCAGGGGCCCCGGTTCCTCGCCGGGACCGGGATGGACACGGGTGCGACGGCGGTCCGGCTCCCCGATGGCAGGGTCGCGGTCTTCGGCACCCGGACCACGCTGGGCACCACCCCCCAGGAGTACGGACGCGAGCTCGTGTACTGCGTCCAGGCGGCGCCCGACGGCGCCTTCGGCCCGTGGCAGTCGCTGGGCACCCCGGACACGGACGACGCGTCCCTCACCTCGGCGATCAGCGCACCGGCCGTGGCCGTGGACCGTACCGGCCGGATGACCGTCTACGTACGCGACTCCCGGCGCACCCTGCGCGCCGCCGCGCAGTCGGCACCCGACGGCACCTTCGGCGCGTGGGATTCCCTGGGCGGCTCCGGCCTGCAGGGCGACCCGGTCACCGCGACGGACGCGGCCGGCCGGCGCCACGTGTACGCGGCCACGGCCCAGAGCGTGCTGGCCTGGGTCCAGCAGACCCCGGACGCCCCGTTCGACGCCCCCGCACCCACGGGGCTGCCGGCGACCACCGGGCCGCTCTCGGCGAGCGCGAAGGGCGACGGCGTCGCCCTGTACTTCCGCCGCCCCGGCACGGGCACCGTCGCCACGAGCCTGGCCACCGCGGGCGGGACCGTACCGGAGTTCTCCCCGGTGACCGAGGCGGGCGGCGAGGGAGGCTACGGCTCCGTCGGCGTCGCGGGGAGCCTGCTCGCGGGCCGCGCGGGCGCGGGCACGGTCGGTGTGGCGGACACGGACGGCGGACCCTCCTGGTACGAGTCCCAGATGCACTACACGGGCGCCCCGGCGGCCCTGACCGCGCAGGACGGCACGGCCGTCGGCGCCGTCCTCGGCCTGGACGCCGGTCTGCACGTCACGACCGCTCCCCCCGCCGGCTCCGAACCGCTCGGCAGCCGGCCGCCCTCCTCCCCCTGGTACCGGGCCGTCCCGCCACCGGCGGGCGCACCGGTCTATCGCGCGAGCCCCGGGTGGCAGCGCTGAGCGGTGCGGGCGACGATGGCGGCGGATCGCGCCGGGTCCCGGCCGAGGACCGGCCGGACCGGCCCCAGGCCGACTCCTGACTCCGTCCCACCCCCACTCGACCTGCGATCGGGGCTCCCATGACGACCGCATCCACCGCGGCTGAGCACGGATGACCGATCTCGCCGCCTCCACGGCGCACCGGGCCGGGAGGACCGGGGCCCGGGAGCTCCTGCGCACCGAAGGTCCGGCCGCCGCCCGGATCGTCGTCACCGTGGCCGCGGCCTGGCAGGCCGCGCTGTGGCTGGGCGCCGACCAGCCGCCGGTGTTCGCGGCGATGGTCCCCCTGGTGGCCCTGCGCGGCGATCCGATGACGGCCCTGGGCACCTCGCTGCAGCGGATCCTGGGAGTCGTGGCGGGCGTGCTGATCGCGATCGGCGTCCTGAACCTGTGGCGGCCCTCCACCCTCACCCTGGCGCTGGTGGTGGCCCTGGGTCTGGGCGTCGGCATGGTCCTGCGGGCCGGCGGCACGAACAACATCCAGGTCGCGCTGTCCTCACTGCTGGTCTTCGCCAGCACCTCCCCCGATTCCTACGCACTGGACCGCGCGTGGGAGACCGCGGCGGGCGCGGCGGTCACCATCCTCCTCGCTCCGTTGCTGTGGCCGCCCGACCCCCAGCGCGTCCTGGCGGCCGTCGCCGGCGACTGCGCCGCGCGCCTGAGCCGTTCCCTCACCGGTACCGCGGCGGTGCTGGGCGGCGGTCCGGCCGCCGCCCGCGACAATCTCGCCCGGGTGCACGCCCATGTCGAAGCGGTGCACGCGGGCGCCGCCCGCGCGCGTGAGGCCGAACGCGCCCTGCGGTTCAACCCCTTGCGCCGCCGTCAGCGCGGCACCGTGCGCCTGCGGGCCGAGCGCATCGCCACCGCCGACGGGCTCGCCGTGCACGTGGCGACCCTGGCCGGTGAGGTGGACGCGTTCACCTGCCGGGACGAGCTCGCTCCCGAACTCGCCCGGGCCCGGCTCCGGGTTCCCGAACTGGCCTCGCTCACCGCGCGGGCCGTCGAGGACGCCTTGTCGGGGGACGACCCCGCGGCCGCCGTGACAGCAGCCCGAGACGGGCTGGCCGCCTACGCCCGCACGGATCCCCGGCCCGTCGCCGTCGCCCTGCGCCGGCCCTTGCACCGGGTCCTCGACGCACTGGAGCCCCGCCCACAGACTCCCAAAGGTTGACTTATGAATGATCAACCATAGCGAACTTCCCCTTATGCTTGGCGCATGAAGACGATCGGGTTGATCGGCGGTATGAGCTGGGAGTCGACGGCGGAGTACTACCGGATCCTCAACGAGCGGACCCGCGAACGCCTCGGCGGACTCCACTCCTCCCGCTGCGTGCTCTACTCCGTGGACTTCGCGGAGATCGAGCGGTTGCAGGTCCAGGGCCGCTGGGAGGAAGCCGGCGAGGTACTGGCCGATGCCGCCCGGTCGCTGGAAGCGGCGGGCGCCGAGCTCCTGCTGATCTGCACCAACACCATGCACAAGGTAGCGGACTCGGTCGAGGCGGCCGTTTCCGTCCCGCTCCTGCACCTCGCGGACACCACGGCCGCCGCCGTCCGGGGCGCCGGGCTGCGCCGGGTGGGGCTCCTGGGCACCGCGTTCACGATGGAACAGGACTTCTACCGGGGCCGCCTGGCCGCGGGCGGGCTCGACGTGCTCGTCCCGGGTCCCGAGGGACGTGCACTCGTCCACCGGGTGATCTACGAGGAACTCTGCCTCGGTGTCGTCCGCGAGGAATCGCGTGCCGCGTACCGCCGGGTCGTCGAGGACCTCGTCGCCGGGGGCGCCGAGGGAGTCGTCCTGGGGTGCACGGAGATCGAGCTCCTCATCGGTCCCGCGGACAGCCCCGTACCGCTCTTCCCCACCGCCCGCCTGCACGCCGAGGCGGCGGTGGACGCGGCCCTGGCCCCCTGACGCCCGTCAGGCGGGGTCGAAGACGTCCTCGCGTGCGTCGTCGAGGATGAACCCGTTGTCGAAGCGCACCCGGACGGTGACCCGGAGCGGCTCCGCACGGTAGGCGGCCCACGCGGGCTCCAGGCCGGCGACCTTCTCTTCCAGCTGCTTCTTGCTCTCCGCCGGCATGCCCGCGCCGTAGGCGTCGAGGAGCGACTTGAGCCTCTCGTACTCGCGGGACTCCTCGGTCTGCCGGTCGTGCTCGACCACCCGCACCACGGTGCCCTCGGTGCCCGCCGCCAGGGACAGCGAACCGGCGACGGCCCCCGCCGAACCCGAAGGGCCCTCCGTCATCGCGACCCAGTCGGTCAGCCGGATGTCGGCCGCCAGACTCACCCGTCGGCCTTCGTTCAGCGTCATCGTTTCTTCAACTCTCCGCTCGGTACGTGCCGTGCCATTATCCGTCCCGGTCTTCTCGGCCCTGCCCGCCGGCAGGGCATTGTACGAATGATCTTGGGCGGGCAGCATGATCCGTCGACGGGGCACCCCGGTCGACGGAGGTGCGCGGCGACCGCCTCTAACCGGGTGCGGGAGCGGCGATGCGGTAGCCCACGCCGGGGGTCGTCGTGATGATCTGCGGGCCGCCCAGCTTGCGGCGCAGGCGGCCCACGGTGACCGCGACCGTATTCGTGAACGGGTCGGCGTTCTCGTCCCACACCTGTTCGAGCAGGTCCTCGGCGCTCAGGAAACCCGGACTGGCCCGGAGCAGGGCCTCCAGGACGGCGAACTCCTTGACGGAGAGCTCGAGGCGGGTGCCGTCCCGCAGGGCGGTGCGGTGCACCGGGTCGAGTTCGATTCCGGCGGCGCGCAGGGTGCGGGGCCGGGCCGCGGGCCTGCGACGGGCCAGGGAGCGGATGCGCAGGGTCAGTTCCGGGAAGTGGAAGGGTTTGGCGAGGTAGTCGTCGGCGCCGAGGGTGAGGCCGCTGACCCGGTCGCCGGGCGATCCGGCCGCGGTCAGCATCAGCACCATCGCGCGGTCGTCCCGCTCCGTGATCATCCGGCAGAGCGTGTCGCCGTGGATGCCGGGCAGGTCCCGGTCGAGGACCACGACGTCGTACGCGTTGACGTCGAGCTTGGCGGCGGCGGCCAGCCCGTCGTACGCGAGGTCGACGGCCATTCCCTGGTCGCGCAGTCCTTCGGCGACGACCTCCGCGAGCGAGCGCGCGTCCTCGACGACCAGGATCCTCACGGCGTCCCCCCGATCAGGAGGTCCGCGTCGTTCGGGGCGTCCGCCGACGGCATCGCGGCCGTCACCTTCAGTCCGCCTTCCGGCCGGACGCGGAGGTCGAGGCGGCCACCGTGCGCGGAGACGATGGCGGCGACGATCGACAGCCCCAGTCCGGAACTCTCCTGCGATCCGGTCCGGTCGGTGCCGAGCCGCTCGAACGGCTGCGTCAGCCGGTCCACCTCCTCCTGGTCGAGCACGCTCCCGCCGGTTTCGACGACGAGGCGGGCCCAGGAGGTGTCGTCCGCGCCGGCGCCGTATGTGCCGGTGCCGTATGTGCCTGTGTCGCCGGTGCTGTCCTCGGTCGTGTCGTCCTCGGTGGCGATCCGGATCCAGCCGCCCCGCTGGTTGTGCACGATGGCGTTGTCGATCAGGTTCTGCACCAGCCGCGAGAGCAGCGCCGGGCTGCCCCTCGTCCACGCCTGCGGCGTCAGCCCGTCCTCGACGGTCAGGTTCTTCTCCGCGACGGCAGCGGCCCTGGCGGCCAGCGCCTCCCCCGCCAGCTCGGCGAGCGATACGGGAACCCGGTCGGGGAGGACGCCGTGCTGGGCCCGGGCGAGCACGAGGAACCCTTCCAACAGGCGGTCCACCCGGTCGAGTTCGGTACGCACCCGGCCGGCCAGCGCGACGGTCTGCGCCGCGGGCTGCGGTTTGGCCACGGCCACGTCGAGCGAAGCCCGGATCGTCGTCAGCGGAGTGCGCAGCTCGTGCGAGGCGTTGGCCACGAAGCGCCGTTGCGCGGCGAACGAGGCCTCCAGGCGCGCCAGGAGGCCGTCCACCGTGTCCGCGAGCTCCTTGACCTCGTCGTCGGGCCCGGCCACGGCGAGCCGCTGGTCCAGGGTGTCCGCGGAGATCCGCCGCGTGGCCGCGGTGATCAGGCGCAGCGGGCGCAGGACGTGTCCGGCGAGGATCCGGCCGAGCAGGAGCGAGACGGCGGCCATCACCACGATCGCGATCAGCGACCCGAACAGGAGCTGCCTGGACTGCTGGGCGTGGACGTCCGCGAGCTGGCGTTCGAGGTCGAGGACGTGCTGTGCGACGCCCGTGGCCGGCCCGCCCGGCGGCGGCTGTCCGGGCGCGGACAGGGTCATGTCCGAGCGGGAGAACAGGTAGATCAGGGCGATCAGCCCGATCCCGGAGAGCAGGAACACCGTGGCGTAGAGAATCGTGAACCGGCGTCCGACGGTCCTGTTCCGCAGTCTGGCCATGGCTACTCTCCCCGTCCCGTCCGATGGCGTCCAGCATGCCCCTCGGCACCTAACAGCGTCATGACCGCGACGGTTCGGACCCCGTTACGGGCGGCTGCGTAGAACCGAAGCATGCTCACACACAAGGAACTCCTCCGGCAGGAGTGGACCCGCTTCCTGCGTCCGGCCCGGCTGATCGCCCTGGTCACGGCGGCCCTGATGGTCCTCGCCCTCGGGCTGCTCTATGCGTTCGGCAACCACGCGTCCTGCTCCGGCCCGTGCCCGACCGATCCCACCGGTCCGGACGACACCGCGGTCAGCGACCAGTTCGCCTTCATGCACCGGGACCTGTCGCGCGAGGGTGGCATCACGGTCCGGATGACGTCGATGACGGGCACCATCACCTATCCGCCGCCCCACCACGACCGGATCGTCCCGGGCCTGGTGCCCTGGGCGAAGGCCGGGATCATCGTCAAGGACGGGGTCCGCCAGGGGTCCTCGTACGCGGCCTTGATGGTCACGGGCGACCACGGCGTGCGGATGCAGTACGACTACGGTCAGGACATCGCCGGGAGCTCCGTCAACGGCGGCTCCGTCTCGGAGCAGGCGCCGGTGTGGCTGCGGCTGACCCGGGCGGGCGACACCGTCACGGGCTACGAGTCCTCCGACGGCGAGCGGTGGGCGAAGGTGGCCGAGGTGAAGCTCGCCGGGCTGTCCGACACCGCGCAGGTCGGCATGTTCGCCACCTCGCCGGGCGACCTGACGCTGCGTCCGGTCGGCCTCGGCGGGGTCACGGAGCAGGTGCGCTTCACCCAGGCCGCCGGTTCCTTCGATCGCATCGGCCTGCAGGGCGCTGCCGCGGGCGGGAGCTGGCGGTCCGGGACGGTCGGCGAGATGAACGCCACCGATTGGGAGAAGTACCACCAGGCGTCCGGAGCGGTGGAGCAGGACGGCACTTTCACCGTCACCGGCACCGGTGACATCGCGCCGGCGGCGACCTCGGGGGGCCGCCCCGTGGAGGGGATGCTGACCGGCCTGAGCCTCGCCCTGCTCATCGTGCTCGTGGTGGCGGTGCGGTTCGCCGGCGGCGGGTCCGGCGGCCGGGAGGTGGAGGGCGGCGCGCCGCTCACCCGTGCGGTGTTCGGGGCGAGGGCCGTCGTCGTGGGATCCGTGACCTTCGTGACCGGGTTGCTCGCCGTGGGCCTCGTGGTTCCGGTCGGCGTCGCGGTCCTGAAGTCCAACGGGGTCCCCGTCGTGGGGCTGTCCGCACTCACCGGAGCGCGGGTGGTCCTCGGCGTCTCCGCGGCGCTCGCCCTCGCGGCCGTGCTCGCCCTGGCCCTGGGCGCGGTGCTCCGGCGCCGCTGGCTCGCGGTGCTCGTCGCCGTCTCGGCGGTCGTGGTCCCGTACGCCGTGAGCACCGTCCCCCTGCTGAGCGACGAACTCGCGCAGTGGCTGCTCCGGGTGACTCCGGCGGCCGGCTTCGCCGTCCAGCAGACCTTGGTGGAGTACCCGCAGGTCACCGCCCACTACGCGCCTTCCGCCGGGTACTTCCCGCTGCCCTGGTGGGCCGGGGTCGCGGTGCTGTGCGCGTACACGGCGGCCGCCGTGGCCGTGGCCCTGCGCCGGCTTCCGCAGAGCGGTGAGCGGGTCGGCGCCCCGGCCGACGCCCTCGTGGGCGAGCCGGCATAGGGCGTCGCGGAGGCGCGTGACCGATGGCGGCGCGGGAGCGGTGGGCTCCTGCGCCGCCTTCGTCGTGCGTGCCGGCCGCGCCGGCCACTGCCTACCGGCGGACGTTCCAGTCGACGGTGGAGCGCAGCGTGCGGGCGATCTCCGGGTCGCGGACCGAGGGGGTCCGGTCCTTGGCGGTGACCGACAGGGTGTGGGTGCGGAGGTCGGGGAGCCGCAGCTCGGCGACCCTCACCTCGGTGCGGCCCGCCAGTCGCTTGACCTCCCGGCCGTCGAGGTACCAGCGCACCTCGAGCTGGCGGCCGTCACTGCCGGTGAGGCGGGGTACGGCCGCCTTCGCGGTGTGCCGCGTCCGCAGGGTGCGGTCCGTCGGGGTGAGCGGGGTGACGGTCCTGGCGTGCTGGTGGAATCCGGCGATCATCGCCTCGACCCCGGGCAGGTTGAAGGGTTTGCCCAGGACCCGCATCAGCGAGTTGTCGGTGGGCCGGTGGAGCCCGGTGACGAAGTAGCCGCCGCCCTCGTAGGCGCCGACGGTGCCGCCGTCCGGGGAGGTCTCGCCCAGCCAGCGGTGCCACTTGGCCCGCCGGGCGGCCATCTGGTCGGCGGACAGCTTGGAGGTGTTGGACTCGGCGGGCTCGGGCCCGGTGTACTTCTCGTAGTCCGGGACACCGGGGTAGAAGTACTCGTCGGCGAGTTTGCCGAGCGAGTGGCCCGTCTCGTGGATGGCGACCTGGCCGGACTTGGCGTTGTCCGCCGAGGCGGTGGAGATGCCCTCGTAGCCGAGGGTGGCGCTGGGCTCGTTGTAGCCGGCGCCGCCGTACTTGGCACTGTTGGCCAGGACGATGACCAGGTCGGCCTCGGGCGCCTTGGCCACGTAGGAGTCCACCTTGGGCTGGTCTATGCACAGGAGCCGCTCGATCTCCTCGCACCAGAAGTACGCGCCGAGGGCCGTGTCGCGGACGGTCGCCCGGTCGGGGTCGCCGGAGACGCCCGACTCCCGGGAGACGGCGTCGACCGTCCAGACGTTGAAGAGGTTCCGGTACGTGGCGTACGGCTCCACGGCCGTCACCTCGGCCCATTTGGCCTGGGCGTCGGTGTGGAACTTCGCCAGCTCGGCCGCCGTGTAGCCGTCGCCGATGACGACCACGTCCAACCGGTCGGCGGTGGGGCCGTTGTCGACGAGCTTGACCACCTCGCCGTCCGCCTCGCGCTCCGCTTCGGAGAGCCGGGCGCCCGTCCCAGCCGGCCGGTCGGCCCGTGCGGGCACGCGGACGTGACCCGATCCGGCGTCATCACCCTGCTCCGGACCCGGAATCTCCACCACCAGCCGGGGCGCGACGGGGGTGTCGGCCGCGCGGACGGGACCGGCGGCCAGCAGCGCGGCGGTCGCGCATGCCGCCGCGACGGCTGCCCGCAGGACCACCCGGGTGGCGGCCGGGCGTCTGACGTGGTGCATGAAGTCCTCCTGTGATGACGGGAGTTAAGTCAAAATGTAAATGCATTGAACCGGTTGCTTAAATTAGGCGGCGCACGACGGGTGCGCAATGCCCTGCCGCCCCTGAATACTGGGCAGTTCGAGCAACCAGGGGGATCCCATGGACGAACCGGCCGAGATCGGCCGCAGGGTTCAGCGCATGCGCATCGAACTCGGCCTCACACAGCGCAAGTTGGCGGAGCCCGCCTACACCCCGGCCTATGTCTCCACGCTGGAGTCGGGCAAGGTGCGCCCCTCTGAGGCCGCACTGCGCTATCTGGCCGGGCGGCTGGGCACCTCCTACGAGGAACTGGCCACGGGACGCCCCGCCGGGCTGGCCACCGAGCTGCGCCTGGCTCTCACCGACGCGCAGCAGACCCTGGCCTCCGGCGCCGCGGGCGAGGCCGCCGTCCACTACCGGCGGCTGCTCGCCGAAGCGGAGGACCTGGGGCTCACCGACGAACGGGTCGGGGCGCTGCTCGGACTCGGCGACTGCGCCCTGGAGGCGGGCGAACTCCCCGCAGCCATCGGCCACTTCGAGGCGGCCGAACGACTCCTGGCCGACGAGCCGCTCCCCCGCCGCGCCCGCCCGATCCGCGGCCGCGCCGTGGCGCACCTGCTCGCCGGGGAACTGCGCTACGCCTGCTACCTGCTCGAATCCACCATCGACGAGCTGGGGGCGACCGGGCTGGCCGACCCGGAGGCGCTGGTCCTGCTCTACGCCGCGGTCATCGGGCCGTACATCGACATGGGCGCCCACGCCCGGGCCGCCCACGCCGCCGAACTCGCCCTCGCGCTGGCCCCCCGGGTCACCGACCCGGCCCTGGTGGCGGGCATGCACCGGCAGGTCGCGCGGACGTTCCTGACCGAGGGGCGCGTGGCCGATGCCGACGCCTCCCTGGCCAAGGCCCAGGCGATCTACGGACAGCTACAGCTGCGCACCGATCTGGCGCACTGCCACTGGATGCGCGGCTACGTCCACGCCCAGAACGGGGACCTGGCCTCCGCCGAGCGGGAACTGCGCACGGCCCGGGACATGCTCTCGGCCGGGCGGGCGGCCCTGTACACCGCGCAGGTGGAGGTCGAGCTGGCCGACGTACTGCGCCGGCTCGGCCGGTACGAGGAGGCCGCCGCGCTGCTCGCGGCGCTGCTGGCCCTCGGCGACAGCCACGGCGCGGTCCACGCGGGCGGGGCGCACCGGCTCCTCGGCCTCATGGCGGAGGAGCGGGGCGCGTACGACTCCGCCGAGGAGCACTACGTACAGGCCCTGGCGCTGCTGGAGCGCAGCGGGGCGACGGGTGACCTCGCGGACCTGTGCCGGCTCCTGGGCGATCTGCTGCGCCGGGCCGGCCGCACCGAGGCGGCGCTGGACGCCTACCGCACGGGCCTGGGCCACCGTGCGGCTCCGGGCACGACCACCCTGGGCCCGGCACCCGCGGCGCCGGCGTTCCCACCGCACCCGCACCATCCGGCGTCGCGGTAGTCGGCCTCCCGGTAGGCGGCGATAGCGGGCTAGAGGTCGATCCAGTAGCGCCGCTTGCGGCCGATCAGGGTCTCGCGGACGTCCTCCAGCACGCCGCCGTTGCCCTCGATCGTGCGGATCGAGGCCCGGTTCCCGGGGTCGCAGGTGAGCAGCACCCGGTCGATCCCCAGCAGCCGGGCCTCGTGCTTGACCTCGCCCAGGGCCCAGGTGGCCAGGCCACGGCGGCGGGCCGAGGGGCGCACGCTGTAGCCGATGTGGCCTCCCGCATCGAGCAGGAACCCGTTCAGGTAGTGCCGCAGGTCGATGGCGCCCAGGTACTCGTCCCCCTCGGCGATCCACCAGTACGTGGCGTGCACGCGGCCGTCCGGGAGCGGCACCGCGCGGTCCCCGTACCTCCGCAGCCGCTCCGTCCAGGCGGCGAAGCCCTCCGGGCTGTCCACGTCGTCGTCGGAGCCGAGCCCGGCGCCGTCCATGTGCGCGTCGGACCCCCATTCCTCCTGCGCGGCGACCCAGGAGGCGTACAGACGGGGGGTGGGTGTGATCAGCTCGGGCATGAACGGACGATAACAGTCCGCGAAAACCGCCCGGGGCCGGCCCTGGGGCGTACGGGCCGTCCGGCATGCCGGACGGTCGCGGAGGGCCAAGACTGGAGGGGCGGGGCCGTGCTCCCACCGGGTGCGGGCCCCTGCGGGAGAGGGGCGCGCATGAGTGCGGACGCGGGACGGGTCGCCGTCCTCGGTGACTGCCCCCTGCTGCGCCACGGCGTGGCCCGCGTCCTCGAAGCGGCCGACGGTCCGGCCTTCGCGCTCGGCGCGGGATCGGTCGACGAAGTGACCGCCGCACTGGAGCGCGGGGACGCGCTGGCCGGGGACGTCCTGCTCGTCGACCTCCGGCTGTCGCCCGGATGCCTGGCGGAGGTGGTGGCACGGCTGGCCGGACTCGGCTTCGCCGTCCTGGTGCTCTCCTCCGGCCCGCCGGACGAAGCCCGGGCGGCGCTGCGCGCCGGAGCCCGCGGCTGTCTGAGCAGGCGGGCCGGCGAGCGCGAACTGCTGGCCGCGATCCGGCTGATCGCCGGCGGCTGCTCCTACGTTTCCGCCGACATCGCCGTGGGGACGGTCCCGGACGCGGCACCCCCCTGCCACGTCACGGACCGCGAGCGGCAGGTCCTGGAGCTGGTCGCCCACGGGGAGACCGACCACGGCATCGCCGTGCGGCTGGGCATCAGCGAGCACACCGTGCACTCCCACCTGGACCGGCTCCGCGACAAGATCGGCTCACGGCGCCGGGCCGACCTGACCCGCTTCGCCCTCACCCACGACCTCATCACCGCGTCCTCGTGACCGGCAGGACGCAAAAGCGGGGGAGACCGGGGAGGCGGGGTACCGCGGTACAGGGGTACAGGGGTACAGGGGTACAGGGGTAACCCTGCCCCGTCCGACATGGGCTCTTCTGCCCTGTGCCCGTCCCGAGATCCACCGGACACTGAAGGCGACAGCCCTCGTGTGCCCTGATCCGGGAGGCGCTTTGCGATGAGTGGCATCTTCGGCGACACCCTCACCTTCACCCAGGAGGAGGGCGGTGACGTCCGGCTCGTCGCCTTCGGCGACGACAAGTACGCACGGTACGAGACGCTCGACGGCTACTCGGTCGTCTACGACGACGCCCGGGGCCTCTACTGCTTCGCCGAGCCCGACGGCGGCGGCGCCGGACGCCGGTTCCTCTCCAGCGGCACGCCGATCTCCCGACCGGCGCCCGAGGGGTTGCCCCGGCACCTGCGGGAAGGGCAGGTCTACCGGCGGGACGTGGTGAAGGAGCGGCTGATGGAGACGGTCCCGGAGGAGGACCGGGCCACCACCGACCCGGACACCCTCCTGACCTTCGGCCCCAACAAGGGTCTGCTCCCCGGCTTCGTCCTCAGCGAGGGCGACGTCCAGGGCCTGACGATCCTCGTCGACTTCCCGGACAAGCCCACGGAGGTCACCGTCGACGAGGTCTCCGCCCTGCTGAACAGCCCGAATTTCACGGAGAACGGAAACAGCTGCTCGGTCAAGGAGTTCTTCCGCACCATGTCGACGGGCCGGCTCCGCTTCACCAACACCGTGGTCGGCCCGCTCCGTTTGAGCCTGCCCCGCCTCGCCTACGGGCTCAAGGCGAACCGGGGACGGCTCGTGCCGGAGGCGCTGCAGGCGGCCGTCGACGCCGGTGTGGACTTCAGCCGGTTCGACTCGCTCGGGCGGGGCGTCGTCGACTCCCTCTGCATCATGTACGCGGGCCGGACGGAGTTCAGGGAGGACCTCTGGCCGCACAACTCCCGTTTCCCCGCGCAGATCGGCAGCGTGCGGACGGACCTGTACACCGTCACGAGCATCGGTGACACGGCCTCCGACCTGAGCATCGGCACCTTCTGCCACGAGAGCGGTCACCTGCTGTGCCGCTGGCCCGACCTCTACGACTACGGAACGGCCGAGCGCGAGGGCGACGACTTCTCCAGCGCCGGACTGGGCACGTACTGCACGATGGCCGCGGGCAACAACCTCGGCGACGGGTTCCTCCCGTCCGCGGTCTGCGTCTACCTCCGACGCCTCGTGAACTGGACGCACGACGTCGACATCTCCCTGCCCGGCGTCCACGAGGCCCGGCAGGGCGAGTACGACGAGGCCTTGATCTACCAGAACCCGCAGCGGCACGACATCGAGTACTACCTCGTCGAGAACCGCACCCGTACCGGCTTCGACTCCCGCCTCACCTCCAGCGGGCTCGCCGTCTACCACTGCGACATCAAGGGGTCGAACGAGTTCCAGAACGGCACGCCGGTGGGCCACTACCAGTGCGCGCTCCTCCAGGCCGACGGCCACCTGGACCTGGAGACCAACCGGAACCAGGGCGACGGCGCGGACCTGTTCGGGCCCACGCTCGGCACCGCCGTCTCGCACAGCAGCCGCCCCGCGTCCCTGTGGTGGGACGGCACCGAGTCCGGGCTGACCATCTCGGGCATCTCCGCGCCGGGCCCGGTCCTCACCTTCCTGACGGGCGAGCAGGGTGTGGCGGGCACGCTGGTCACGGGCGCCTCGGCGCCCGGCGCCGTGATTCCCGAGGACGACGCCGGCGGTCTGACCGACGTGATCACCCTTCAGGGCCAGGGCACGGTCCGGGACCTGACGGTGACGATCGACATCGAGCATCCCCGCATCGGTGATCTGCGCGTGGTCCTGATGGCGCCGAGCGGGCGCCGGGCCGTGATCCACAACCGCACGGGCGGAAACGCCAAGAACCTGCGGGTGACCCTGGATTCGCAGCCGCCCTCCCTGCTCGCCCCGCTGATCGGCGACGCCGTGCCCGGGGGCTGGAAGCTCAAGATCACCGACGCGGTCGCCTCGAAGTCCGGGGTACTGCACGAATGGTCCCTCGCCGTCCGGACGGGCACCTGAGGGAGGACGGGCACATGGGTCGGGTGAGGGGGCCGGGGCTCCCTCACCTTTTAACCAATGGGCATCGATTATATTTGGGTCATGACCGAAATGCCCCGCGATGTGGATGCCCAGCGCCTCCACCACGCCCTGGCCGTACCGTCGCGTCGCCGTCTGATGTCCCTGCTGCGGGATGCGGACGGCCTGCTGGGCGTGGATGACATGGCTGCCGCCACGGGGCTTTCGGTCGCCACCGTCCGCCATCATCTGGCCGCCTTGGCCGAGGCGGACCTGGTCACGGCCACCGCCTCGGCCGGACCGGGCCGAGGCCGTCCCCGACTGCGGTACGCAGCCACCCGGCCCGACCTCCGGGAGGAGCCGGCGGACACCCCCTTCCGGGAGCTGGCCCAGGCCCTGGCCGAGGCGGTCGGAGGCGGCCCCGGCGCTTCCCGCGAGGCCGGCCTCGACTGGGGGCGCCGGCTGGCCGGGAGCGGGCCCGCGGCGGAGCGGGTGTTCGCCACTGCCGCCCGGATGGGCTTCGCACCCCGGGACGGAGCGGGACCCGACCCCGATACCCGTCGGGTCCTGCTGCACGCGTGCCCGTACCGGGAGCTGGCCCGCTCCCGGCCCGAGGTCGTGTGCGCCGTCCATCAAGGCGTCCTGGACGGCCTGCTGGAGTCCAGCGGAACCACGGTGCGGCTGCTGCCCTTCATCGGCCCGGACCTGTGCGCGGCGGACCTCCGCCCGGCCTGACCCGCAGGTCAGTCGCGGGGACGGTTGCGGCGGCGGTACTCGTCCGTCGGGACGCCGCCCACGCCCCAGTCCTCCAGGGCGACCTCGTCGATGAGGACGAACGTGGTGGCCGGGTCCTTGTCGAGGACCTTGACCAACAGGTCGGTGATGCCTGCGATGAGCTCGGCCTTCTGCGACGCGGTGGCGCCTTCACGGGTGATCTTGACGTTGACGTACGGCACGGGGATTCCTCTTGTCGCGGCGGTGACGGGTACGTGCGGATGCCCGGTGAGGGCAGGGGGCGTCAGATGCGACGGCCGGTGACGTGGCCGCCGTCCACCCGCAGGGCGTGGCCGGTCACGAACCCGGCTCCCGCGAGGTAGAGCACGGCGTCGGAGATCTCGGCGACCTCGCCGACCCGGTCCTGCAGGGCGAGGCCGCCGTAGGAGTCCACGTCGGCGCCCGCATGCAGAGGGGTGCGGATGATGCCCGCCGCGACCAGGTTGACGCTGATCCCGTCGGCGGCGAGCTCCGCCGCGAGGCTCGTCGTCAGCGCGTGCACACCACCCTTGCTGACCACGGGCGCGGAGGCCGGGAAGCCCGCCAGCGCGTGGTCCACCAGCACGGTGCCGATGTTGACGATGCTGCCGCCCTCGCCCTGGGCGCGCAGCGCCCGTACGAACGCCTGCGTGGTGAGGTAGGTGCCCTTGAGGTTCCCCGTCAAATAGCCGTCGAGCTCGTCCTCCGTCACGTCCGTGAAGGGCTTCGGCGCGAAGGTGCCGGCGTTGTTGACCAAGACGTCGATCCGCCCGAAGCGCTCCAGCGCCGTGCGGACGAGCGCCTCGCCGGTCTCCCGGGCGGCGATGCTGCCCGCGACGCAGGCGGTGCGCTCCGGATGCCCGAGGCCGGCGGCGGCCTTGGCGAGACGGTCGGGGTCGCGGCCGTTGAGGACCACGTTCGCACCGGCCGCCAGGAATGCACGGGCGATGTCGAGGCCCATGCCGCTGGAGGAACCGGTGACGAGGGCGGTCGTGCTGCTGGTGACGCCGGCCGCGGTGGTGCTGGTGACGCTCATGGAAGGTGTCCCTTTCGTGGGCGGCGACCGGGGAGTTCCGGTGGCCGACACCAGAAACCTAGGAGCCCCCGATCCATAACACCACGACGGAATATGGAGCATGTGATAATCCAGCGTTATGGATGTGGACCTGCGCGACCTGGAACTCCTCGAGGCCACGGCCGAGGCCGGCTCACTGACCGCCGCCGCCGAGCTCCTCTACGTCAGCCAACCGGCGCTGAGCCAGCGGCTCACGCGCCTGGAGGCCCGTCTCGGCATGCCGCTCTTCGACCGGAAGGGCCGCCGCCTGATCCCGAACGCCGCAGGCCGCCGGCTCCTGGTCGCCGCCCGCCACGTCCTCGGCGAACTCGAATCGGCCTCGCGCGACCTGCGGGAGCTCCGCGACGGGCGGGACCGGCGCGTGCGGTTCGCCGCGCAGTGCAGCACCACCTTCCCGTGGCTGCCGCCGGTCCTGCGCGCCTTCCGGGCGCGCGAGCCGGACATCGAGGTCCGGATCGAGACCGTTGCCGACGACGCCCCGATCCCGGCCCTGCTCGCCGACCTGGTCGACGTGGCCCTGGTGACCAAACCGGACCTGCAGATGGACCGGGTGTCCCTGACCCGGCTGTTCGAAGACGAGATGGTGGCGGTGGTGCCCGCCGGGCACCCGTGGGCGTCCCGCACGCACGTGACCGCCCGCGACTTCGACGGCAAGGACCTGGTCCTCTACGACTTCTACGACCAGAAGCGCATCCCGTCGATGCCCCTGCCGATCCCCGCCGGGGCACGGCCCGCCCGCATCACCACGATGCCGGTGGTGACCGACCTGGTGATCGAGATGGTGGCGGGCGGCCAGGGCCTGACCGTCCTGCCCAACTGGGTGGCTTCTCCCTACGCGGCCTCGCACGATCTGGCGCTGGTCCGCATGGGTGCGAAGCCGCTGACCCGCACGTGGTTCGTCGCCACCCGAACCGGCGCCCGCCCGCCCCACCTGGAGGCGTTCGTCGAGGAACTCGTCGGCCGCCTCGAAGCTCCACGCGTGGACTGAGGGGGATCGGCCGGCCGGGGCACCGGATCGGCATGGGGATGGGTCTCCTCTCGACTGGGGGATGAAGGCGTACGGGGAGGATGAACACAAGCTCTGAACCAGTGGGAGCGCTCCCACTGTGCAGACGGGACTCAGCGCCGTCAAGGTCCGTGAAGAGTCGAAGCCTCTCCCATAGAAATTTCCTCAACTCCTCTGTTGCTTGACGCCAGTTGCCGCTACGGTCTGGCCCCAACCAGTGGGAGCGAATCCGTCAGTCGGCGCGCCGTCAGAAGCGTGCCCTCGCTGCAAGGACTCGCTCATGCGACACCCCCCACGCACGTCCGCGCTGCTCACGACGGCAGCGCTCGCGATGGTGAGCTGTGCGCTCGCCGTCACGGGTACGGCCGCAGGAGCAGCGGCCTCACCCTCGTGCACGGTGACGTACTCGGTCGTCGGCCAATGGGCCGGCGGATTCCAGGGTGCGGTCACCGTCACCAACAACAGCTCCGCGCTGAACGGCTGGAGCCTCGGCTTCGGCTTCCCGGCCGGTCAGACCCTCAGTCAGGGCTGGGGCGCCAAGTGGTCCCAGACCGGGTCGGCCGTCACCGCCGTGAACGAGAGCTGGAACGCCGCGCTCGGCACCGGCGCGAGCGTGACGACCGGCTTCATCGCCTCGTGGTCGGGCGCCAACACGGCGCCGGGCGCGTTCACGCTCAACGGAGCCGCCTGCACCACCGACTCCGGGCCCGGACCCACACCCACACCCACCCCCACCCCAACGTCCACGCCCACGCCCACTCCCACGGGCCCGACACCCACACCCACACCCACCGAACCGACCTCCGGTGCGCCCGAACTGAGCGTCACCGGCAACCGCCTCACCGACCGGAACGGTGCCACCCGACGCCTCCTCGGCGTCAACCGCTCCGGGGGCGAGTTCATGTGCGTCCAGGGCCACGGCATCTTCGACGGTCCCGTCGACGACGCCTCGGTGCGCGCGATCGCCGACTGGAAGGCCAACACGGTCCGCATCCCCCTCAACGAGGAGTGCTGGCTCGGCCTCGACAACATCAAGCCCGAGTACCGGGGCGCGAACTACGCCGACGCCGTCAAGGGACTGGTCGACCGGGTCCTCGCGCACGGCATGACCCCGGTCGTCGAACTGCACTGGACGTACGGCCAGTACACCGGCAACTCCTCCGGGTGCGCCGACGTCCACGCCTCCTGCCAGAAGCCGATGCCGGACGCCCAGTACACCCCTGCGTTCTGGACCTCGGTGGCGAACACCTTCAAGAACGACCGGCGGGTCGTCTTCGACCTGTTCAACGAGCCCTATCCGGACCGGGCCACCCCCACCACCGCCCAGGCATGGACCTGCTGGCGCGACGGCGGCACGTGTCCGGGCATCGGCTACGAGGTCGCCGGCATGCAGGACCTCGTGGACGCCGTCCGCGCGACCGGCGCCCGCAATCTCCTACTCGTCCCCGGCATCGCCTACTCCAACGACCTGAGCCAGTGGCTCAGCCACTCCCCCACCGATCCGACGGGCAATCTGGCCGCGGCCTGGCACGTCTACAACTTCAACACCTGTTCCAGCGAAGCATGTTGGGACTCCACCCTCGCCCCGGTCGCCGCCCGGGTCCCCCTCGTGGCGGGCGAGATCGGCGAGAACACCTGCGCACACGCGTTCATCGACCGCGTCATGAAGTGGTTCGACGACCGCTCCCTCTCGTACCTCGGCTGGACCTGGAACACCTGGAACTGCAGCTCCGGTCCGGCCCTGATCACCTCGTACGACGGAACCCCCACCGCATTCGGCACCGGGCTGCGCGACCACCTGCGCACCCTGAACTGAAAGGCTGTCCAGAACAATGAGCCGCACAGCACTCGGCACGACTCCCCGCACCACGTCCCGTACGACCAGGCGCACCGCCCTGTTGGCGGCCCTCAGTCTCGTCAGCGCCGCCGGCGCGACCGCCACCGTGTTCGGCACCTCCGCCGGCGCCGCCGCCGCGGGCTGCAAGGTCGAGTACCAGATCACGAACCAGTGGAACAC
>NZ_JBHVYI010000053.1:47550-65403 GCF_042880975.1 Streptomyces sp. NPDC058289 | reverse complement strand
CGGCCCCCCGCGCGGGGCGCCGGGGCCCGCGCCCGGCCCCGGGGGGGGCCCCCCCCCCGCGCCCGGGGGGGGGGGGGGGGCGGCCGCCGGGGCGGCGCTCGCCGAACCCGCAGTCCTCGGCCACACGCTCGACCTGCTGCTCCGCCACGCCCCGTCGGGCCCCGCCTGGACGCTGCTGTGCGCCGGGGTCATCGCGGCCGAAGTGGCGCTGGACGCCGCCGCCGCGCGGCTGACCGGAGAGGTGGACGGCCGCTCCACCGCCCGGCTGCGCCGGCTCGGGCTCGCCCGGCTGCTGCGTACGGCCCCGCACCACGCGGCCGGCCACGCACCCGGAGAAACCGCCGCCCGGCTGACGGCCCACGCGGCCGAGGCCGGCAAGGTACCGGCCGCCGTCGCCCACGCCGTCGCCGCCCTGCTGGCGCCGCTCGGTGCGGTGGCCGCGCTCCTCCTCATCGACCTGTGGACGGCGCTCGCCTTCCTCGTGGGCGTTCCGCTGCTGGTGCTCCTCCTGCGGGCCTTCTCCCGCGACACCCTCACCAGCGTCGCCCGCTACCAGCAGGTGCAGCTCGCGACCGCCGGCCGCCTCGTCGAGGCGCTCGCCGGTGCCCGCACCATCGCCGCCGCCGGCAGTGCAGAGCGCGAACGGGCCCGGATCCTGGCGCAGTTGCCGGAGCTCGGCACCGAGGGGCGGCGCATGTGGCAGGTCTACGGCAGTACGACGGCCCGGTCGGCAGCCCTCATGCCGATGCTCTTCTACGCGGTGCTCGCCGTCGGCGGCATCCGGCTGTCTGCCGGAGCCATCGGCGTCGGCGAACTCCTCGCCGCATCGCGGTACGCGGGCCTCGCGGCCGGAGTCGGCGCGGTGACCGGAGGGCTGGCGGCGGTGGCCCGCGGCCGAGCCGCCGCGCGGCGGACCGCCGCCCTGCTGGTCCTGCCGGTACTCGATCACGGCCGGGCGGAGCTGCCGGAAGGCGGCCCCGGCACCCTGGAACTGCGCGACGTCCGGGTCGTGCGCGGCGGATCGGCGGTCCTGCGCGACGTCAGCCTGGTGATCCCCGGCGGCACCACGGTGGCGGTGGTGGGCCGGTCGGGCGCCGGCAAGACCCTGTTCGCCGCCGTGGCCGGCCGCCTCACCGACCCCGACGCGGGCCGGGTGCTGCTGGACGGCGTACCCCTGGGGGAGTTGACCGCCGAAGCGCTGCGCCGCGAGGTCGGCTACGCCTTCGACCGGCCGGTCCTGCTCGGGGACACGGTCGCCGACGCGATCGGCTTCGGCGCGGGTCCGTACCCCGGCCGCGAAGCGGTCCGCGCCGCAGCCCGTGCCGCGGGCGCGGACGCGTTCGTACGGCGCCTGCCCCACGGGTTCGGCACGCGTCTCGCCGAAGCCCCGATGTCCGGCGGTGAGATCCAACGACTCGGACTGGCGCGGGCGTTCTGTCATGCCGGGCGGCTCCTCGTGCTGGACGACGCCACCTCCAGCCTCGACACCGTCACGGCCCGCGAGGTCGAGCGGGCGCTCGCCCGTGAGGTCCGGCCCGGCACCCGGATCGTGGTCGCGCACCGCCTCTCGTCCGCCGTCCGCGCCGACCTCGTCGTATGGCTGGAGGACGGCCGGATACGGGCGACCGGCACCCACGGCGAGCTGTGGCGCAACGACCCCGCCTATCGGGCGGTGTTCGCCGCGGACGCGAAGACGGGATCCGGCGAGGAGGCGGCCACGGAGACGGCCACAGACGCGGCCGCGGAGGCGGCCGCGCGAGCCCCCGCGCTTCCGGACGCGGACGACCACCGGCCGCCCGGGGACAACCGGGAGGACAACCGGCGCAGCCGGGGGAACCGGGAGGCGGCGCGGTGACCGAGGGCGAGACCTGGCGCCGGGTGGCCCCCGACGCCCGGCGGTTCCTGCGCGGCCGCAAGGGCGCCCTGGTCCGGCTCGCGGCATGGTCGCTCCTGGAGTCCGCGCACACCTTCCTCGGCGGCTACGGCGTGGCCCGCGCCCTCGACGACGGCTTCCTGGCCGGCCGCACCGCCACCGGTCTCACCTGGCTGGCCGCGGCCGGAGCCGGAGCACTGCTCGGCGGATTCGCGCTGCGCGGTGTGTTCACCGGACTCGCGGACCTCGTCGAGCCGCTGCGGGACGGCCTGGTGCGGCGGGCCGTGCGCCAGGCACTGGACCGTGCGGTCGCCGACCCGGCGCGCGCGCCCGGCGCGGGCGCGGTGGCCCGGCTGACCCAGCAAACGGAAATGGCCCGGGACTCCTTCGCCGGGCTGGTCCTGACGGCCCGTTCGTTCGTGTTCACCGCCGTGGGGGCCTTCGCGGGCATGGCGGCCCTGGATCCCGTACTGCTGCTGATCGTGCTGCCCCCGCTGCTGCTCGGCGCGGCCGCCTTCCTGGCGACGCTCCGCCCCATGGCATCCGTACAACGCCGGTCGCTGGACACCGACGAGGCGCTGTCGGACCGGGTGGCGACGGTCGGTGAGGGGCTGCGCGACATCGTCGCCTGCGGCGGACAGGCGGCGGCGCAGGCCCGGGTGGAGCCCTTGATAGCAGACCAGGAGCGGCTGGCCCGACGGCTCGCGCACTGGACGGCCCTGCGCACCCTGGCGCTGGGCACGGCGGGCCGGCTGCCGGTGATCGCCCTGCTCGCCGCGACGCCCTGGCTGCTCGGACGCGGGATCACCGCCGGGACGCTGGCCGGGGGCCTCACGTACCTGGTGCAGGCTCTGCTTCCCGCGCTGAGCACCCTGATGACGGCCGTGGGATCCGCCGGCACCCGCCTGCTGGTGGTCCTGGAGCGCTTCTGTGATCCGCCGCCGGCAGCCGAGGACGGCGGCAGCGGGGCGACGTCGCAGGCACCCGTACACACCGGCCGACGGACCGCCGCAGCGGTGGAACTCCGGGGCGTCAGCTTCGCCTACGGCCCCGGCGCGGCGCCCGTGCTCGACGCACTCGACCTGGTCGTGCGGCCGGGGGAGCACCTCGCCGTCGTCGGGCCGAGCGGCATCGGAAAGTCCACGCTGACCGCACTGCTCGCGGGGATGCTGTCACCCGGAGCGGGCACGGTCCTCGTCGCCGGCGTCGCCGCACGGCGGGAACCGGGAGCCTCGGGACCCGACCCGCGGCGGACCCTGCTGCCGCAGCAGGCGTACGTGTTCACCGGCACGGTACGGGACAACCTCACCCACCTGGCCGCCCGGCCGGGCGGCCCCGTTCCCGGGGACGCCCAAGTGCTGCGCGCCGTCGGCATCCTGGGACTGGAAGGCCTCGTGGAGCGGCTGGGCGGTCTGGACGCCCGGGTGTCCCCCCGGCTGCTGTCCCGGGGCGAGGGCCAGCACCTCGCGCTCGCGGCCGCCTACCTCTCGCCGGCCCCGCTGCTCCTGCTCGACGAGGCCACCTGCCACCTGGACCCCCGGACCGAGGAGCGTGCCGAACGGGCCCTCGCGGACCGGCCCGGCACCCTCGTCGTCGTGGCCCACCGCATATCCTCCGCGGCCCGCGCCGACCGGGTTCTCGTCCTCGACGGGACGCGCGCCGTGTGCGGCACGCACGCGGACCTCCCGGCCGGATCGCCCTTGTACCGCGATCTGGTGGGGGAGTGGGACCGGGCCGAGGACGGGTGACGCGGCGTCGTGCCCGTCCGCGGCGGCCGTGGATCAGACCCAGCCCTCCCGCCGGGATATCCGGATCGCGTCGATGAGATTGCGTGCGCCGGTCTTGCGGGTGGCCGCGGCCATGTAGTTGCGCACCGTCCCGCTCGCCAGGTGCAGTGCGCGGGCGATCTCGGCGATGGAGTCGCCCTCCGCGGCCCGGGACAGCACGCTGAGTTCCCGGGGGCTCAGCGGTACGGGGTCGGCCTCCATGAAGGCGGAGGCCAGCGTGGCGTCGATGAACCGTTCCCCCGCGGCGACCTTCTGGACCGCCCGTACGAGCCGTCCCGGCGAGCCGTCCTTGTCGACGTAGCCGAGGGCCTCGGCCCGGAAGGCCCGGTGCAGCGAACCGGGCGCGCCGGTCGACGCGAGCACGAGTACCGAGGACGGGGACGCGAGGACCTGGTGGTCCGCGCGTCCGCCGTCGGCCAGAACGGCCGTCGCCCCCGGACAGTCGAGGTCGACGACCGTCACGTCTGGTCGTAAGGACTCGGCTCGGCGTACCGCGGTCCGCCAGCCCGCGGATGTGACGTCGAAGGACCCTTCGGATCTGAGCAGGGCGGCCAGTGCCGACCGGACCAGGCTGACGCTGTGCAGGACGAGGACCTTGGTCATCGTGTGCTCTCCTCGGTAGACGAACCAACGGCACCACACGGGTGCCCAGGTATGGACCGATGGAACGTCACTGCGGGGGCGCGTAGGAGCCTACGACCAGCTTGGCCGAGATACCCGAGTCGTCGCGCTCTCCTTTGGCGGATAACCCCCTTGAAGACCGGACCCGTCCCGTCCAGTCCCGGCCGGAGCGGCCCTGTGGTGCTCGTGCACCCCTGCTCGAAGATGTCAGCGCCTACGGCCCCGTCCGCGTGATGCCCACCGGGTGCCGGTGCCGGTGCCGGTGCCGATGCCGGCGACGTGCAGCGCGAGCGCGGCGAGACCGATCAGCATGAAGTTGGTGGAGCTCAGTACGTCGTTGGTGGCCACGTTGGCCGCGTTGATCAGGAACGCGATGAAGAACAGCACTGCGGCGCCGATGCCGAGCATGTCCATGCCCCTTTCGGTTGATGACGGCCGTGTTCCCCGTACGGGCCGGATCATGAGCTGACGGCGGCGCACGTGGTCGCGGAGCGTCGGTCGTACGCGTGCGATTCGAGGCCGACGAGGTCCCCCATGCTCCGGGGTGTGTTAAACATGGAGTAATCAAAGGGGCATTTTGCAGCAGCTCAAGCTCGGAATCATGTCGCAGTCCCGTAAAGAGAACGAGCGTCGTCTGCCGATCCACCCAGCACACTTCGAAAACATCGATGCCGATCTTCAGGCCAGCATTTATCTGCAGACCGGTTATGGAGAGCACTTCGGTGTTTCGGACCGGCAGCTTGCACCGTGGGTCGCAGGGTTCCGCTCACGTGAAGATCTGATCACAGAGTGTGACGTCATCCTCCTGGCCAAACCACTGCACGAAGATCTCGCCGACCTGCGGGACGGGCAAGTGCTGTGGGGGTGGCCGCACTGCGTGCAGGACGAGAAGGTCACGCAGGCCGCCATCGACCGCAGGCTCACGGTGATCGCTTTCGAGGCGATGAACCACTGGACCCGCGACGGTGGATTTAGTCTGCACGTTTTCCACAAGAACAACGAGCTGGCCGGCTACTCGTCGGTGCTGCACGCCATGCAGCTGACCGGGGCGACCGGAGATTACGGACGCCGGCGACGTGCCGTCGTCATCGGCTTCGGCGCCACCGCCCGCGGTGCGGTCACCGCGCTCAGCGCGCTGGGCGTTCACGACGTCGACGTGCTGACTGCCCGCGGCATCGCCGCAGTCAGCTCACCGATCCACTCGGCGCGGATCGTGCACTTCGATCACGACGAGGCCGACGACACCCTCGACCCGCGGCGCAGCATCGTGGTCACCGATGACGGTCCGGAACCGCTGGCCGACTTCCTCGCGGGGCACGACATCATCGTCAACTGCGTGCTCCAGGACACCGCGGCGCCGCTGATGTTCCTCATAGAGGAGGACTTGCCGAAGCTGGCGCCCGGCACCCTCGTCATCGACGTCTCCTGCGACGAGGGCATGGGTTTCGCGTGGGCGCGGCCCACCACCTTCAACGCTCCGATGTTCACCGTCGGCGACCACGTCCACTACTACGCGGTGGACCACAGCCCCTCCTACCTGTGGGACGCGGCCACCTGGGAGAACAGCGAGGCGCTGATCCCGTTCCTGCGGTCGGTCCTCGAAGGCCCGGACGGCTGGGACGGCAACGGCACGATTCGCCGAGCGATCGAGATCCGCGGCGGCACCATCCAGAATCCCGCGGTGGTGGCCTTCCAACACCGCGCCGAACAGTTCCCGCACGCGCTGCTCTGAACCGGCCGGGCGGATCGGTTCAGGGACCCGGGTCAGGGGCCCGGGTCCCTGACCCGGGTCCCTGAACGCCCGGCACCGACGCGCCGCATCCGGCTCAGGTGCAGACTCCTGCGGTGATCTCCGCGCAGCGGGTGGCCACGGCGCCGAGCGTGCCCTCCGTACGCAGCAGCCCGCGCTGGACGCGCGCCCCGTTGCCGTGCTCCAGGAGGCGGGCGATGCCCTCCCGGACGTGTTCCTCGTCGCCGTGGTCGGCCAGGGCTTCGCGCACGTGTGCGTGGAGCGCCTCGACGGCCACGGCGGGCGAGGTCGCGCTCATCGTCCGGGGGTCGATGAGCGGGCCGTCCAGCCCGGAGCGGCCGGCGCGCCAGGCTGCCAGCCGGAGCAGGCCCGTACCGATCCTGGCCGGCGGCTGCCCGTCCCGCCAGGCGCGCGCGGCGGTCTCGACCAGGCCGCGCACCAGGGCCGCCAGGAGGACCGGGGTCGACGCCTCCAGGCAGACGTCCGCGACCCTGACCTCCACCGTCGGGTAGGCGGCGGACAGCCGGGCGTCGAAGTACATCATCCCCTTGTCGCGCAGCACACCGGTGTCGAGCATGGCGCGCACCTGCTCGTGGTAGCGGTCGGCGGACCCGAAGAGGTCCGTGGGCCCGGCCGACGGCAGCCGGTTCCAGACCCGGCTGCGGTAGCTGGCGTACCCACTGTCCTCGCCCTGCCAGAACGGAGAGTTCGCGCTCATTGCGGTGAGTACGGGCAGCCAGGGGCGGATCCGGTCCAGGACGGCGACGCCCTCCTCGTCCGACTCGACCGACACGTGGACGTGGCAGCCGCAGGTCAGCTGCTCCTGCGCGGTCAGGCCGAACTGCTCGCCGACCCACTCGTACCGCTTGCCCGTGCTCAGCGAGGGCCGGACGGGCAGCGGGGAGGTGCCGAGGGCCGCGACCAGCGCCCCGGCGGACGCGGCGTGCCGGGCGGCCTCCCCCCGCCAGCGGGTGATCTCCTTCAGGAGCTCGCCCATCTCGGTCACCGGTTTGGTGGCGAACTCCAGCTGCTCCTCCTGGAGTTCCTTCTCGAAGGTGTGCCCCTGCGGTTCGTCGCCCTCCGGCTGCCGTTCGACGGACCGGTCCGCGGCCGCCAGCACGGCCCCCGACAGGGCCAGCGGCTCACCGCTACGGGCGTCCACCAGCAACAGTTCTTCTTCCACACCCACGCTTCGCATGCCGCCGCCCATCGATCCGCTGGTCACATCGCCCCACACCTGCCCCACCCCATCCCGACCATGCGGCGCCGGCCAGGGCGGTCTGCCCGTGTGGTCGCGGGCCTTCCGACCGCCCGGATCTTTCTGCCCCTCGCCCCTCCGCCCCCTCTGCCCCATCGCCCAGTACGGCAGATGGCGGACGGAACTTGTGGAGCGGCCACACGCTCAGCAGGCTTGCTCCATGCTCTCACCCGCTCCCGGACCGGTCCGCTTCCCTGTGGCAGCGGCGCGGCGGACCGGTTCCCGCCGGGCGCTGCTCGGTGGTTGCGTCGGCAACTTCATCGAGTGGTACGAGTTCGGCGTCTACGGCTACCTCGCCACCGTCATCGCGACGCACTTCTTCACTCCCGAGGGCGGCAGCGCGGTGGAGGGGCTCGTCAAGACGTACGCCTCCTTCGCCCTCGCGTTCTTCTTCCGGCCCGTCGGGGCGGCGGTGTTCGGGCGGCTCGGTGACCGGATCGGCCGGCGCCCGACGCTCGTCCTGGTCATCTGCCTGATGACCGGCGCCACGACGCTCATCGGCGTGCTCCCGACCTACGCGACCATCGGCGCGGCCGCGCCGTGGCTGCTGACGCTGCTGCGGGCCGTGCAAGGGCTGTCGGCGGGCGGGGAGTTCGGCGGAGCGGTCTCGGTCATGACGGAGAGCGCGCCGCCGGGCCGCCGGGGGCGGTACGGGGCGTGGCAGTCCTTCACGGTCGCGCTCGGCCTGCTCGCGGGCGCCGGTACGACGGCGCTCCTGGCGACCGTACTGACCCCCTCGGAGCTGAACGCCTGGGGCTGGCGGGTGCCCTTCCTGCTGACGCTGCCGCTCGGGCTCGCCGCACTGTGGCTGCGCGTGCGCCTGGACGAGACGCCCGCCTTCGTCTCGGCCGTCGCCGCGACGGGCGGCCCGCCGCGGCGACCGCCCGCCGGGGAGACGGTCAGGGCCGTCGCGCTGGGCGCCGGGCGGGTCATGGGCTGGTCGGCGGCCGGGTACACCTTCCTGGTGGTCCTGCCTTCCTACCTCCAGAACACGCTGAACGCGACGTTCCAGCAGGCCCTCGTGGCGACCGTGCTGGCGAACCTGGGATTCGCGGCGACCATCCTGCCCGCCGGCGCGATCAGCGACCGGCTCGGGCGGCGAACGGTGATGCTGGCCGGAGCGCTGCTGGTGGTCGTGCTCGCACTGCCGCTGCTGAACCTGGTCCAGGACACGGGCGCGCCGGTGTACGCGAAGGGGGCCGCGCTCTTCGCCGCGGGGGCCGCCGTCGGGCTGATGGCCGGACCCGGTCCTGCGATGCTGTCCGAGATGTTCCCGACCACGGTGCGCTACACGGGGCTGGGGCTGGCGTACGCACTGTCCAACGCCGTGTTCTCGGGATGTGCGGGGCTGATCATCACCAGGGCCGTCGCGTGGACCGGGGACGCCGACATTCCCGCGTACTACGCCGCGGCAACCTGTGCGGTCAGCGTCGCCGCGCTGCTGACCCTGCGCGGCGACGACCACGAGCGGACGCTCCGGTGAGCGGCCCGCCGGTGAGCGCCCCGCCGGTGAGCGTCCGCAGGGCGGGCGACCTGCGCGTGGTGGGGCTGATGTCGGGCACCTCGTACGACGCCATCGACGCGGCCGCCGCAGACCTCGCTCTGGACGGGGACACGCTGGTGCTCACGCCGCTCGGCATGATCAGTACCGCGTACGAGAACGGGCTGCGGGCGGAGCTGGCCGGGGCGCTGCCACCC
The DNA here is from genome assembly GCF_042880975.1 of Streptomyces sp. NPDC058289. Lineage (NCBI taxonomy): Bacteria > Bacillati > Actinomycetota > Actinomycetes > Kitasatosporales > Streptomycetaceae > Streptomyces > Streptomyces sp. NPDC058289. Next base: position 56,416 of record NZ_JBHVYI010000053.1, on the reverse strand, counting down.
GCCGCGACGGATCTGGCCACGGTGTGCAGACTCGACACGCGCATCGGACAGGCCTTCGCCGCCGCGGCCGTACGGGCCGACCTCGAACTGTGCGACGGCCGGAGCGATCTGACGGCCTCGCACGGGCAGACCGTCTACCACTGGACCGGGTCCGGCCGGGTGTACGGCACGCTCCAGATCGGCGAGCCGGCCTGGATCGCCGAGGCCACCGGCCGGCCCGTCGTCTCCGGCTTCCGCACGCGGGACGTGGCCGCCGGGGGACAGGGCGCACCCCTGGTGAGCGTCTTCGACGTCATGTGGCTGCGCGGGCGGCCGGGCGTCCCCGTGGCGCTCAACCTGGGCGGCATCGCCAACGTGACGGTGGTCGCGGACGGGGCGGGCGGCGCACCGCTGGCCTTCGACACCGGACCTGCCAATGCGCTGATCGACGCGGCGGTACGGGAGCTCGCAGAGGGGGACACCACGGGCGGGGCGCAGCATATGGACGTGGACGGCGCGCTCGCCGCACGCGGAACCGTGCACCCGGGGCTGCTGCGGAAACTGCTGGACGAGCCGTACTACGCCCTGCCCGCACCGAAGACGACGGGCAAGGAGCTGTTCCACCTGCCCTATCTGCGCGCGGCGCTGGACACCTGCGGGCCGCTGTCCGCCGAGGACGTCGTCGCCACCCTGACCCGGCTCACGGCACGGACCGTGGCCGACGCCGTCCGGCCCTTCGGGGCGACGGAGGTGATCGCGTCGGGCGGCGGCACCCGCAACCCGGTGCTGATGCGGTGGCTGCGGGAGGAACTGGGCGGGGGCGATGCGGAGGTGCCGCTGCGGACGTCGGACGAGCTCGGACTGCCGTCCGGTACGAAGGAGGCGTACGCCTTCGCCGTCCTGGGCTGGCTCACCGCGCACGGTCTGCCCGGGACCCTCCCCTCCTGCACCGGCGCCCGGCACCCGAGCGTCCTCGGCTCGCTCACACCCGGCGCGGCGGGCCGAAGCCTGCCCGCGCCGCTGGCGACGGCGCCCCACCGCCTGGTCGTCCGCGCCCCGCGAAGGCCAAGAGGACCTTGGGGATGATCCGTACCGTCCGGGTGGACCCTGCCTATGAGGTGACGGAGTCGTCAGCGACGCCGTCGTCGGTCAGAAGGCCCGTCCTCAGCCGTTCCGTGATCCGGTTCAGCAGCCGGGACACGTGCATCTGGGAGAGGCCGAGTCGGTCGCCGATCTGGGACTGGGTGAGTTCCTCGCCGAAGCGCATGGCCAGGATCTGCCGATCGCGGTCACTGAGGGTCGTCAGCAGGGGCTTCAGCGTCTCCATGCATTCGATGCGGTCGTACGCCGCTTCCTCGGCGCCGAGCGAAGAAGTCAGCGGCGACGCGTCGGTGTCCTCGCCGAGCGGTGCGTCGAGGGACCCGGCGGTGTAGCCGTTGGTGGCCTGGAGTCCCTCGGCCAGCTCGGTGTCGGTGATTCCGAGGCGCTGCGCCAGTTCGTGCTCGGACGGCCGGCGGCCCAGCCGCTGTTCGAGGGCGTCGTAGGCCTTGGCGATGTCGAGCCGGAGTTCCTGCAGACGCCTGGGGACCTTCACCGACCAGCCGGTGTCACGGAAGAACCGTTTGATCTCACCGGTGATGGTGGGGATCGCGAACGTGGCGAACTCGATCCCGCGCTCCACGTCGTACCGGTTGATGGCCTTGATCAGGCCGATCGTGCCGACCTGGATGATGTCCTCCAGCGGTTCCTTGCGCAGGCGGTAGCGGCGGGCCGCGTACTTCACCAGGCTGAGGTTCAGCTCGACGAGGGTGTTGCGCACGTACGAGAACTCGGGAGTGCCCTCCTCCAGGGCGGCCAGACGCCGGAAGAGCGCGGCCGACAGGGTCCGGGCGTCCGAGGTGCTCACGCCGACCAGGTCCTCGGGGAGGCCGAGGAGGTCCGGGAGGAGCCCGGTACGGAGGGGGTCCGCAGTGTCGCGGGCAATGGGTGACATGTGAAACCTCTGACGGATGGGGCCGCGGCCGGCAGGCGCAGCGGGGGACCGTCGTCGTCTTCCCGATGGCTGTATACCCCCTCACGGGGAGGGCTGACCCTTCCCCCTGGCAGGGATCCCGTAGGGGCCCTCCGCGGGCCGCCCCCGCCGGGTCCGACAGCTCCGTGCGCCGAGCTGAAGACCCTCGTGTGATCCTCTGAAGATCGGCAGGTCCTGGGTAGGCCTCCGCTGTCCGGGCAGTCGCCAGTCGTTCCGTCCACCGACGCGTTCCGCCCAGCGGCGATCACCGCGTCCGACCCCGGAGGTGCGCGATGCTCGACACGGTCCTGACCGGCGGGGACACTCAGGCACGGCTGATCGCCCTGCCCGGTGTGTACCGACCGCAGTCCGATACCCGGCTGCTGGCCGATGCCCTCTCCCGCGAGGAGCCGGGGCCCGCCACCGAGGTCCTGGAGATCGGCACCGGCACCGGCGCCCTCGCACTGTGCGCGGCCGGCGCCGGAGCACGGGTGACGGCGGTCGACGTCTCCTGGCCCGCCGTGATCGCGACCCGGATCAACGCGCTGCGCCGTCGGCTGCCGCTGCGCGTGCTGCACGGAGACTTCGCCGCGCGCACGCGGGGCCGACGCTTCGACCTCGTACTCGCCAATCCGCCGTACGTACCGTCACCGCGGGCCCATCCGCCCTCGTACGGCGCCGCCCGCGCATGGGACGCCGGCCCCGACGGACGCGCGATCATCGACCGGATCTGTGCGAGCGCCCCGGAGCTGCTGAGGCCCGGCGGGGTCCTGCTCATGGTGCACTCGGGCATGTGCGGGGCCGCGAGCACCGTGGACCACTTGAGGCGCGGAGGCCTGACCGCCGACGTGGTGTCACGGGCCGTGGTCCCCTGGGGCCCGGTGCTGCGGTCCAGACGGGCCTGGCTGCTGAGCCGGGACCTGGCGGACGGGGCCGAGTGGGAAGAGCTGGTGGTCATCCGTGCCCGGCGCCCCTGACGACCGCCCGGCCGACCGGGACGGGCCCGCCCGTGACGAACGCCGTGCGGCCCGCCGAGTGGTGGTGGATCCGCAGGGCCCGGTGCTGGTCGAGGGACCCGTGGAGGTCGTCCTGGACGACGGGAGCGTCGTCCGGTCCGACCGCTTCACGGTCGCCCTGTGCACCTGCCGCCGCAGTCGCACCTACCCCTGGTGCGATACGAGCCACCGCCCCCGCGAACGCCCCGCCGGACCCGACGGCCCACAGGACAGGAGCACCGGATGACGACCACCGCCGCCACCCCGAGGAGCGGGCCCGCCCTGGTAGGGGGGCGGGGCGTGCTGTCGCACGCCGTCCTGGAGGCGTTGACCACAGGGCGTCCTCCGACGTACCAAGCGGTCGCCGTCCTCGCGGCCGATCCGTGGGGCGAGGATCTCCAGCTCGCCCTCTACCTGCTCTACGAACTCCACTACCGGGGCTTCGAAGGGGTCGGCGACGACCGGGAGTGGGACCCGGACCTGATCCGCCTGCGGCAGGCGATGGAGTCCCGGTTCCTGCACGCCCTGCGCACCGAGCTGGCGGACGCCCCCCGGTCGGTCGGGGAAGCCTTCGCACCGCTCCTCGTCGAGCCGGTCGACCTCACGGACAGCCTCAGCCACCTCCTCGAAACGAAGGGCGAGCTCTGGCAGTTGCGCGAGTACGCGGCCCTGCGCTCCCTCTACCACCTCAAGGAGGCCGACCCGCACGTCTGGGTCGTGCCCCGGCTCACGGGACGGGCCAAGGCCGCCATGGTCGCGATCGAGTACGACGAGTTCGGCGCCGGGCGTGCGGCGGACATCCACGCGCAGCTCTTCGCCGACCTCATGGACGACCTCGGCCTGGACCACACGTACGGCAGGTACCTGGACCACGCCCCGGCTCCGGTGCTCGCCACGGTCAACCTCATGTCACTGTTCGGCCTGCACCGCGCCCTGCGCGGCGCCCTGGTGGGTCACTTCGCCTGTGTCGAAGTGACCTCCTCACCCGGCTCGCGCCGCATGGCCAAGGCCATGCGGCGGTGCGGTGCGGGTCCGGCCGCGGAGCGCTTCTACGCGGAACACGTCGAGGCCGACGCGGTGCACGAGCAGGTCGTACGGCGCGAAGTCATCGGCGGCCTCCTCGCCGACGAACCGCACTTGGAGCCCGATGTGGCCTTCGGCTGCGCGGCCACGGTCCTGCTGGAGGACCGCCTCGGAGCACACGTACGGGGAGCCTGGGGGAACGGGCACTCCGCGCTGCGGACGCGGTTGTCACCGCAGCCGTGAGGCGGATCGGGCAATCGGGCGAGGATCAGGCGATCAGGCAGGGTGCCCCGGTGAGATGTCGGCGACATCGCTGAACCGGAGCAGGGGCGGCTCGTCGCGCCGCCCGGGCGGGCTCTGGTCCACGGGCTCGAGCAGGAAGCCGACGTGGTCCCCGTCGCCTTCCACGTGTCCCCGCACCCGGCCGACGAACCAGGCGAGGCAGTCCGCGAGGACCGGTGCGGCCCCCTCTCCGGGCCGCCAGTCCACCCGCTCGAACTTGTCCACGTCGTCGCCGGTCTGCCCGCCGAACCAGTCCGCCGTGGCCCTCTGCTCGCGGCGCAGGACGTGGACCGCCACGTGCGAGGCGCGGCGTGCGACGCGATACGTCCGGTTGGACGTGGAGATCCACACCATGAAACGGGGCGGGTCGATGGAGCACTGCGAGGCGAATCCCACGAGGCAGCCGGCCCGTTCGCCATCGGCCGCCGCCGTCACGACGTACATCGGGTAATCGAGGACGTCGGTGAATCCGTCGAGTCCTGGTCCGGCTCCGGTCACGGAAAGCTCCTCGGGTGAGTGGGTGAGCGGTGGAACGTCCGCCGCAGAAGTTCAGGGCCGATCGACAGCTAAGGAAGAAATTCCAGGGTAGACGCGATTCAAAGCACCCAGGCGGATCAACCGTTCCGTCGAATTCCCCACATGAGAACGAGGCCACCATGATTTTCGCCGGACTCATCCTCCTGCTCATCGGATTCCTGACCGGAATCTCCATCCTGTGGACCCTCGGAATCATTCTGCTAGTGGTGGGCGCGGTGCTCTGGATTCTGGGCTCGGTCGGTCACGCGGTCGGCGGACGACGCCACTACTGGTAACCGGTCATGAACTCTTTGGAGAAGGTGCGACCCCCGCCCGCAGGGACGGAAACGGGGAGCGACTTCGCCCGGTTGTCCAAGAAGATCCAGGCGGCCGGACTGATGAGCCGGCGTCCGGGCTACTACGCCTTGCGCATCGCCGTCGTGACGACCCTCTACGCCCTGGGCTGCACGGCCTTCGTGCTGATCGGTGACAGCTGGTGGACCCTGCTCGCCGCCGGATTCCTGGCCGTCGTCTTCGGGCAGGTGGCCCTGCTGGCGCACGACGTCGCGCACCGGCAGGTCTTCCGCCTGCGCAGGCGCAGCGAGCTGTCCGGGCGTCTCGCCGGGAACCTCGGCATCGGGATGGGATACGGCTGGTGGCAGGACAAGCACAGCCGGCACCACGCCAACCCGAACCACGAGGACCTCGACCCCGATCTCGATCCGGACATCCTCGTCTGGACACAGGACCAGGCCCGGGCCGCGAAGGGGCTGCCGCGGCTCCTGGGGCGCTCCCAGGCGTTCCTGTTCTTCCCCCTGCTCACGCTGGAAGGCTTCAACCTGCACGTGTCCGGGATCCGGTCCCTGGCCGACGGTGCCCTGAAGAACCGGGCGTGGGAGGGCATCCTCCTCTTCACGCACATCGCGGTATATCTCGGCGCGCTGTTCCTGGTGCTTCCGCCCGGCAAGGCGATCGCGTTCCTGGCGGTCCACCAGTGCCTCTTCGGCATCTACCTCGGATCCATCTTCGCCCCGAACCACAAGGGCATGCCGACCCTGCGAGGCGCGGACCGGCCGGACTTCCTGCGCCGCCAAGTGCTGACCTCCCGCAACGTGCGGGGCGGCCGGTTCACCGACATCGTGCTCGGCGGCCTGAACTACCAGATCGAGCACCACCTCTTCCCGAGCATGCCCAGCCCGCACCTGCGCCGGGCCCAGGCCATCGTCCGCGGTCACTGCCAGGAGCTCGGAGTGAGCTACCTGGAGACCAGCCTGATCAACTCCTACCGGCAGACCCTCGCCAGCCTCCACCACGCCGGAGCCCCTCTCCGGCAGGCCCGAGTGCGTGGCCTGGTCTGATGCGTCAGCACGATCTCGTCGTCATCGGTGCGGGATCCGGCAACGCCGTCATCGACGATTCGTTCGCCGATCTCGACGTGGCGATCGTCGAGGAGAAGTGGTTCGGCGGAACCTGCCTGAACGCGGGCTGCATCCCGAGCAAGATGTTCGCCTACGCCGCGCACGTGGCCCGGACCGTAGCCGAAGCCGGTACGTACGACGTGGGCGCGGAGCTGTTCGGCGTGCGCTGGCGGGCGATGCGCGACCGGGTGTTCGGACGCCTGGACGCCGAGCGCGAGGAGGGCCGCCGGGGGCGCCGGGAGGCCGATTCCGTCACCGTGTACGAGGGAAGGGCGCGTTTCACCGGCCCGCGGGAGCTGCGGATCGAGCGCGCGGACGGTTTCGTCGACATCGGCGCCCGGCAGATCGTCATCGCTTGCGGAGGCCGCCCGCTGGTACCCCCGCTCGTGCTCGGGTCCTCGCTGCCGTACGAGACGTCCGACACCGTCATGCGGATCGAAGCCCCGCCGCGCCGCCTGGCCGTCATCGGCGGCGGCTACATTGCGGCCGAGCTCGCGGAGGTGTTCGCGGCGGCCGGCAGCTCCGTGGTCATCGTGGAGAAGGAGGACCGGCTGCTCGGCCCGCAGGACGAGACGGTCGCCGAACGGTTCACCGAACTGGTCCGTTCCCGCTACGACCTCAGACTCGGCCGGGAAGTGACCGCGGTGGGCGGTCGCCCGGGCGCCCTGCGGCTGACCCTGGACGACGCCTCCACGGTCGAGGCGGACATGCTGCTGGTCGCCGCCGGCCGCGTACCCAACAGCGACCGGCTGAACCTCGACGCCGCGGGCGTCGCCACCCACGACGACGGCCGCGTCGTCGTCGACGCGTACCAACGCACCACCGCGGAAGGGGTCTTCGCACTCGGTGACATCTGCACGCCGGTACCGCTCAAGCACGTGGCGAACCGCGAGGCGGAGGTCGTCGCCCACAATCTCCGCCACCCCGACGACCTGATCGCCGCCGACCACGACCTGGTGCCCGCGGCCGTCTTCACCAGCCCCGAGATCGCCTCGATCGGCGCCACCGAGCAGGACTGCCGCGACCGGGGCCTCAATCCGCTGGTGGGCGAGGCCCGGTACGCGGACATCGCCTACGGCTGGGCGATGGAGGACACCACCGGCTTCTGCAAGGTGCTCGCCGAACGCGGCACCGGCCGCCTGCTCGGCGCCCACCTGATGGGCCCGCAGGCCGCCACCCTCATCCAGCCCCTCGTCCTGGCGATGACCCTGGGAATCGACGCGCGCACCCTGGCCAGGTCCCCGTACTGGATCCACCCGGCGCTCACCGAGCTGGTGGAGAAGGCCCTCCTCGACCTCGACTTCGGCCCCGACCTGTGAGGGCGGATTCACGAATTCGCCTGTGTGAGCGGGTGGGAACGGGGCAGACGGCCTTTCGGAGGTCGATAATCATGGTTCCCCTTCTTCTCGTTCTGCTTCTGATCCTGGTTCTCGCCGGTGCGGGTTTCGCGCTGAAGATCCTGTGGTGGGTCGCCATTGCCGTACTGGTGTTGTGGCTGATCGGTTTCGTCGCCCGCCCCAAGGGCGGCAGCGGCCGCTGGTACCGCTGGTAGCGGGCCGGATATTTCTCTCCCCCCCCCGCAGGACGCACGGAGAATGGAGGACGGCAGGGAATCGCCTGCCGTCCTCCCATTATCGGAGGAGTTGTTTTCGCGTGACTGAACATGTGTGGAGTTACAAGTCGACCGCCGGCCACCTGGCCGGTACCGATCTGACCGGCTACACGGTCGAGGCGACCGACGGTGGCATCGGCAAGGTCGACAAGCACTCCGACGAGGTCGGTGACGCCTACCTGGTCGTGGACACCGGCGTGTGGATCTTCGGCAAGGAGGTCCTGCTGCCGGCGAGCACCGTCGTCAGCATCGACCCCGAGGAGCGGAAGGTCTTCGTCGACCGGACGATGGGGCAGATCAAGAACGCGCCCGAGTTCCACCGGGCCGAGCACCTCACCCACCCCGGGTACCGCGAGGAACTGCGGACCTACTACGCCACACGCATCCCCTTCGGCATCCCGCCGGCCTGACCGGCTCGAGGCAGTGGGCCCGGACTCGACGAGTCCGGGCCCACTGCCGTCGCCACCACTGGTGCGGCGCCACTGCGGGGGCCGCAGCCCGCCGGCTGAGGGCCCGGGGGCGGGCGTGGCACCCCCGTGTCCCCTCCCCGATCGGCGCCATCGGTCCGGCAGGGGGAGGATGAAACGGAAGGACTCATTGCGACTGTCCCGCGCCGGCACCGGCGCAGAGGGGAGAGGGTGATGGGACAGACGGATCCGGTGGCGGACGAGCCGGGAGACGAGGAAGAGCGGGCGTACGAGTTGGTGTTCCCCGGCGTGACCGAGGGCGGCCGGGACGTCGTGCGGGTGACCGCCACGGACCGGACGGGGCCCGGAGGCCACCCGGTCTACGAGGACGCCACGGGCATCATCCAGGCGGAGATCAGCGACCGGTCGGAAGTGCGCGTGCTGGCCACCGGGGCCGGTCAGGAACCGGCTCAGGGGGTCACGGCCCGGCCCTTGTCCGAGTGATCCGTCACCCGGCCGGGGGGCGGGGCCCCGCCCCCCGGCGGGCCCCCGGGCCCGCCCCCCCCCGCGGCACGCCGCACAGCCCCCCGGGCCCCCCCCCCGCCCCCCGCCCCCCCCCGACG
>NZ_JBHVYI010000053.1:0-47540 GCF_042880975.1 Streptomyces sp. NPDC058289 | reverse complement strand
CCCGGCCCGCCCGGTGCCCGTGTGACCCGACACCGGGCGGGGCCCCGTGTCCCGCCCCCGCGTCGGCCCCCGGGCCCCGGCCGGCCCGGCTTCTCGCCTCACTGCCCGGGTTCCACCGGCGCCGCCCGGCGCAGCAGCTCGTCGTGGAGGAGGCGGCCGACGAGCGCGCCCCCGAACACGACCACGCCGATACCGACGAGCCAGGTCTGGATCACGAGGACGGTTCCGAAGGGGCCGTAGGTGACGGCACTGGACGCGATCAGCGGCGAGAAGACGAGCCGGGAGAAGACCCGCAGCCCGAGCAGCCCGAACATCGTGGCCACCGCCCCGGGGAACAGGGCGGTCCACGGGACCCGCCCGCCGAGCAGCAGGCGCTGGGACCACCAGAAGAAGAGGGTACCGATCGCCACCGTGACGAAGCCGCGGGCCGGGGAATCACGCCAGGGCGGGGCGATCGCCGAGAGGAAGAGCACCCCCACCAGCGCGCCGAGCCACAGCACGTGACGCCACCGGGCCCACCAGCGGGACGGAGGCAGGTCCCAGACCCGTTCGTAGCCGCTCTGCAGCATCGTGCCGAAGGACAGGCCGAACACGGCGAGCAGCGCGAGGCCGAAGGCCGTCGTGGTCCGCCAGGCCTGGCCGGGCAGGGCGAAGAGCCGCTCGATCTCGGCCCTGGCGGCCGGCGATACGCCGAGGCCGTCTCCCAGCCACTGAGCGAACCCCTGCCCGCCGCGGGTGTCCGCCGCGGACACGACGATGAGCAGGGGTACCAGGGTCAGGAACCCGAGCGCCGCGAACCCGAGCGAGCGTTGCCACAGGTCGACGTCCCGGACGTGCACCCATCGGCGTCCGGCCCGCGCGCGGCGGGCCGCACTGCGCATCCGCCCCAGGGGCGACAGCCGACGGGGCCCGTCGGACCCGGTCATCTCACCGGCGCACCCCCGGGTCCGCCGCCACCGCTGTCCCGACCGCCTCCGAGGCGTCCGCGAGGGGGCGCCGGCGGCGGCTGCGGTGACCGGCGCGGGTGGGCCGGGGGTGAGGTGATGGGCATGGCCGCTCCAGGTGCTGTTTTCACGGTAGAACCCTCCCGACCGGGAATCCACCGCAGGTACGGCGTTCACGTGTCCGGGCGATCAGGTCGGGCATACGCGGGACCGGGGACGACGGCCGCGGGACGGCCGGTCCGGGTGGTCTGGGTGATCCGGACGGTCCGCGGACGGGGCCGCTCGCCCCGGACGAACACAGTGAGTCGACGGTCGGGGTGAGGCGGCAGTGAACATGACGGGAGACGCCAAGGAGGCCAAGGCGGCCAAGCGGGCCGAGGGCGATCCTCGGCGCGTGCGCGATCGCGTGCGCGGGCCGGTCGGCCAGCGGCGAAGGCTCGCCCTGCGCAGCGTCCGGGGGGCGGTCGGCAAGGGCCGCGACTTCACCCGCCGGACCCTGCGGGACTGGGGTTGGGACGGGCGAGAGACTGCCGAGGACGCATTGCTCGTCGTCTCCGAGCTGGTGACGAACGCAGCCCTGCACGCGCACGGCTGCGAGGAGCTCGTACTGACCGCCGGCGAGACCCTGCGGATCGAGGTGCTCGACGGCGTGACGGAGCCGCCGCGCCCCGGGGCCGTGCGCCGGCCGGGCGTCCCCGGCGGCCACGGTCTGCACCTCGTGCGGCGGCTCTCCGACCGGTGGGGCTGCTACCCCCTCGGTACGGGCAAGGTCGTCTGGGCGGAGATCGACTCCTCCCGCCTGGCCGCCGGGCGCCGGGGCCCGAAGGCCCCGACCCCGGGCCACCGAGGCTCAGGCTCAGGACCGGGTCCGGGCGTGCGGACCCGGGGCCCGTTCGGCGTTGAAACGGGCGCCGGTGAGCAGCGCCAGGTTGGCGAACCAGAGCCACACGAGGAAGACGACGCTGCCGGCCAGCGGGCCGTAGAGCCTGCCGTAGGTGTTGAGCTCCGTGTACAGGGTGAAGAGCCCCGAGACGGCCAGCCAGAGCAGCGCCGCCAGTACGCCGCCGGGTAGGCCCCGGCGGGTGCCCCGGCTCTGGGCCGGGCCGGTGCGGAACAGGATCAGTACCAGGAGGACGACCACCACCAGCAGCACGGGCCAGCGCAGGAGCGCGATCCCCTCGGGTCCGGCCCCACCGGCGGCCCGGGCGGCGCGCCGGGCCAGTGGTCCGGACACGACCAGTCCCAGGGCGCCGACGACGAGCAGGACCAGCAGCACCACGGCGTTGACGACCAGGGTGTGGGCCGCGCGAAGCGGTGGTCGCGTGTCGGGCACCCCGTGCATCGTGTGCAGGGCGCGCCGGAACACTGCCAGGTAACTGCACGCCGACCACAGCGCACTGAGCACACCGCTGATCAACAGGGCCCACACCGAGGACTGTTCCGCCGCGAGGCCCTCGAGCGCCTCGCTCAGGACCTGCGCCGATTGAGGGGGCGCGTAGGAGGTGAGCCCGCCGATGAGCCGGACCCTCGTCGCCTCGCCGAGCAGCCCCACGAGGGAGACGGCGATGACGAGAGCGGGCAGGAGCGCCAGTACGGCGTAGTAGGTGAGGGAGGCCGCATGGTCGGCCAGGTTGTCGGTCCAGACGTGGACGGCCGTACGCCGCAGCTCGGCGCGGGTGCGCGCCGCGCGGGCCATGACGCGGGGACGGCCTCGACGTACGGCTGCGCGGGGGATGTGGGTCATGCCCGGCGCGTGCCCGGCGGAGCCCCGCGCATGCGGGTTCGGCGTCGTCTGCGCCGATCCGATCCGTGAAACTAGGAGCCGGTCGTGCCGTCGAGCAGCTCGCGCAGGATGTCCAGGTGGCCGTTGTGGCGGGCCGTCTCCTCGGTGAGGTGGAGGAGGATCCAGCGCAGGTCGACGTGGAGGCCGTTGCGGACGGCTCGTTCGGCCCGCTGGTCCAGGGCTGCCGCGGCGACCAGCTCGCGGTAGCGGGCGCTTTGGCCGGCGTATTCGTCGAGGAGCTGCGCGAGCGGAAAGTCGACGGCGATGCGCATCTCGCGGTCGGGGTCTTCGTCGGTCCAGGGGCCGTGGTCCTCCTCGCCGAGGAAGACCACCTGGAACCAGTAGTACTCGACCCAGCGCAGGTGGTTGATCAGTCCGCTCAGGGTCATCAGCGGTGAGCCCGGCAGGAGCGCCTTGCGGGCGTTCTCGTCGGAGACGCCTGCGCACTTGGCGTGTGCGGTGTCACGTGTGTAGTCGAGAAACGTGGTGAGCTGGGTGCGCTCGTCCCACGCGGCAGGTGTGTCGTCGATTCTGTTCATTCCGCGAAGCGTCCCTGATCGCGCGATGGGTGTCGAGGCATTTTCCGACGAGTCCGCACCGCTCCTCCCGGCTCGGTCCGCGACTGGTTCCGTACCGGCCCCGGGTCAGTCCTCGCCGGGAACGGCGGCGAACACCGGGGCGCCGACGGCCCGTGTCAGGCGGTATCGCCTGAGCGCCCGGTCGAAGCGGGCGCGGCTGCCCGGCAGGACTCCGCGGAGGTCGGCGATCAGCGCGCCGTCCGGCACGCGGGCGGCGAGGCGGGCGACCACCGGGTCCGGGCTGTTGCGGAGTGCGGCCGCGGAGTGCAGCGGCAGTTCGGGGCCGTCCAGCTGCAGGAGGTCCCAGAAATCGTCGGCGTACGGCTGGACGCCCTCCTCGAAGCCGGTCTCCTCGACCAGTTCCTCCGCCGTGCCGATGATCCGGTCGAGCCAGTGTGGCAGCGAGTCGGCCTCGACGTGGAGGCCGCCCTCGCGGTACTGCATCAGGACCTGGCCCCACCGGCCGTCGGCCTCGATGTCGACCCAGGTGACGCCGCCGCCTCCGTCGTCGGTGACCAGCCAATGGGGGTGCGGCAGGCCGTGGTCGCCGGCCTGGCGGGGGTGACCGGTCAGCGTGAACTGCACCGGCGGCACGGCGAACCCGCCCAGTCGGCCCAGTAGCTCGCGGGCCTCGGCCGGCACCGGGACGGGCCAGCGGCCGAAGTCGGCAGCCGTGACGCCGGGTTGTACCGCGAGGTCGAACGGGACCCGGGCGGACAGGTCCCGCAGCCGCTCGAGGAGGGTGTCGCCGGAGATCACCCGGCCAGGCTACCGGAGCGGCTCCTGGCAACGGGAACCGCGTGCCGGGCCGTGCGCCATCGGCCGCCCGTGTCCGGTGCCTGCCCGGTGTGCCGGTGAGGCTTCATCCGTTCGGGTCAAGCGGGGGCGGGTGGCTGCGGCGAATGGCCCAGCATCGGGACACTGGACAGGCCGAGCATCGGATGAGATGCCTAACGTCGCTGCCAGACACATCGGTGCTCGCGCAGCTTGTGGAGGTGCCATGTCCCGTCGACGCAGCTTGCTGGCGGGGGTCTGTGCGACAACGGTCGCCGTCGGTCTGCTTCTGACCGGGGGCGCCCAGGGCGTCCAGACGCCGCATCGGCAGGACTCCGGAACAAGCGCAGGCACCGAGATCGCGGTGGGTGCCTACCTGCACTACGGATCGCCCGGCGTCGAGCGGATGAAGGAGCTCTCGCGCTGGCTCGGGGGTACCGAGCTGCGCGCCGGGCACACCTATCTGCCGGGCGACACCTGGGCGAACATCGAGGGGGCACCCGATTCCCTGCGCAGCTGGGCGCGGTGGCGCAACGCGAGAGCCGACCGGCTGTTCGTCCTGAACGTGCCCATGCAGGAGCGCAACGAGGCCCGCTTCCCCGACGCCCGAGTCGCCGAGCTGATCCGCACCGGTGCGCGGGGCACGTACGACCACCACTTCCGGCGGCTGGCCCAGCGACTGGTCGACCTCGACGTGCCGGACACGGTGATCGTGCTCGGCTGGGAGATGAACGGCTTCGACTACACCCACCGGTGCCGGCCCGACCCCGAGAACTGGAAGAAGTACTGGCGGCGCATCGTGGCCGCCATGCGCTCCGTGAAGGGGCAGGACTTCCGTTTCGACTTCGCCCCCAACCGTGGTGGTGACGCGATCGCGTGGACCCGGTGCTACCCGGGTGATGACGTGGTCGATGTCGTCGGGATGGACTCGTACGACCAGGAACCCGGCCGGACCTTCGACGAGCAGGTCGCCCAGCCCTATGGACTGCAGCATCAGGTCGACTTCGCCAGGGCCCACGGCAAGGACACCTCGTACCCCGAGTGGGGGCTGTTCCGGCACGGCGACAATCCCGAGTACGTGCGGCACATGTTGGCATGGATCGAGGAGCACAGGCCGCTCTACCACAGCATCACGGACTTCTGCCCGCACGGCGTGTGGCAGTGCGGGCAGAATCCGCGATCCTCGCGGGTGTTCCGGGACTTCTTTTCCGGTGGTGAGCCGGAGGGGGCCGGGCCGCCTTCCTGACGGGGCGAGGCCGACGGGGCTCCGGCCGGCATCTCACACTTCGGCGATCCATTGGGCGAGGGACAGCAGGGTGGTTTCCACGCTGTTCGTCATGTAGTCGCGCAGTGCATCGAGGTCGCCGCGGGTGGTGCCGAGCACCGGGTCGAGGCGCAGGAGTTGCCAGGACTGCTCCACGACGGTTCCGCGCCCCTGGGGGCGGCAGGTCCAGCTCCATTGGACGATGCCGTTGTCGGCGCCGCCGACCACGTAGGCGAAGACGCTGCCGGGGTCGGCCCGTACGACCTGGGAGCGGGTCGTCCACTGCATGCCGCCTTTGAGATTGCGGCCGCTGAACCAGGCCCCGACCCGGGGCCCGGCGCCTTGGTCGTACGTGACATCCGTGGCGTTGGGGCTCCAGCGGCCGATCGCCGATACGTCACTGACGAGGTCATAGACACGGGCGGGTTCGGCATCCACCCATGCGCGCCGGGTGAAGGCGAAGTGCGATGCGTCCAGGACCTCGAAGAGGTCGTGTTCCCTGGTGGTGGCGGTCAAGGCGTGCTCCCGGATGTGTGGGGTGGTGTGTGGGGGTGGTGCCACGTCGGCAGTGCCCACGTCATCACCGGTCCCGCCGGGGAGCCAGACCCGCCGGTGCCTATCCACACCAGGGACAGGCTGTGCGGCGGGGCTCGGCCCATACTCGGATCCATGAACGGAACAGCGCAGCTCGGGGAGTTCCTGCAGACGCGGCGCTCCCAGCTGGTACCCGAGGATCTCGGGATACCCGACTACGGGGAGCGGCGCCGTGTGCCCGGTCTTCGACGCGAGGAGCTGGCGCTGCTGGCCGGTGTCAGCGTCTCCTACTACACCCGCCTGGAGCAGGGTCACTCCCTGAACGCCTCGCCGCAGGTGCTGGAGGCCCTCGCCCGGGCCCTGCGGCTGGAGGAGACCGAGCGCCTGCACCTCCACGACCTGGCCCGGTCGGCCCAGGGCCCCGGTCGGCGCCGACGGCCCGCCCCGGAGCGGGTGACGCGGGCCACCGGGCAGCTGTTGGAGGCACTGGCCCACGTTCCGGCGATCGTGACCGGCCGCCGCAGTGACGTCCTGGCCTGGAACCGGCCGGGCCATGCGCTGTTCGCCGGACACCTGGACCCGTACGCCGTCGATCGGCCGGCGGAGCGCCCCAACATGGCCCGACTGGTGTTCCTCGACGCGCACACCCGTGACCTGTACGCGGACTGGCCGGCCAAGGCGCGGGCCGTGGTGGGGAATCTGCGCCTGGTGGCGGGCCGGTATCCGGACGACACCGCGCTGCACGTGCTGGTCGGTGAACTGAGCGCGAAGAGCCCGGAGTTCGCCTCCATGTGGGCCGACCACCGCGTCAAGGCGTGCGCCGTCGCCACCTACGAAATGCGGCATCCGCTGCTCGGCCCGCTGACCGTCACCCAGCAGACCTTGAGCCAGGGCCCGAGCCAGAACATCGTGGTCGCCACCACGGAGGCCGACTCACCCGCGCGGACCGCGCTGGCCCTCCTCGCTCACGTCACCCCGAAGGGTGACCCGGCAGGCCCGGGAGCCCCGGCCGACGCCGGCTGAACCGACACCACCGGGCGCCGGGCCGAGGTGGTCGGCACCACACCGGTCAGGGATTCCGGGCACCCGGGGTGCCGGGGGAGCGCGGCGTTGCCGTGTCCTGCTCGCTGAGGTGGGTGTCCATGGCGGAGTTCAGGTCGGCCATGAACGCGTCGAACTGTTCCAGGAGCTGCGGCGGGTAGTGCGCCATCGCAGCGTCGAGGCGGTGGGCGAGCGGGCCGAAGAACTCGTCCGCCCGTTCCTGGATGTGCCCGCCACTGCGCAGGGTGATGACGCGCCGGTCGGAGTGTTCGCGGACGCGGGTGATGTGCCCCGCTGCTTCGAGACGGTTCAAGAGCGCGGTGGTGGCCCCGGTGGACAGGGGGATGCGCTCGCTCAGCCGCGCCGGCGACAGGGGAGTGCCGCGCTCTTCGGCGGCGGCGATCTCCAGTACCGCGGTCGCGTCGGTGGAGTGCAGGCCCAGCCAGGCGGCGAAGCGCCGACTGAGTTCGGCGTAGTGGCGGCCGTGAACCCTCAGCGATTCCATCAGCCGCTCGTGCTGCGCCGCGACGTCGCCGCGCTGCGCTTCCTCCATGGAGGCCCTCCGCCCTTCTCTCCTGCCGTGCGGTCCGCATCGGTGGTCCGCATCATGGATCTCCTGGACGCCTCGATCGTCAACGTCGCCGGTCCGGACCTGGAGAGGTCCCTCGGTGCCGGCTCCGTCGGCCTGCAGTGGGTGATCGGCGGCTACGCGCTCACCCTGGGGGCCGGGCTCGTGCTGGGCGGCCGGCTCGGCGACCGCTACGGGCGGCGCCGCATGTTCCTGCTCGGCCTGACCGCCTTCACCGCCACCTCGCTGCTGTGCGCGCTGGCCCCGAACATCGGGTCGCTGATCGCCTTCCGGCTGCTGCAGGGCGCCGCCGGGGCGATGCTCCTGCCGCAGGGGCTCGGCCTGCTGCGGGAAAACTTCTCCGGTCGCGAGCTCACGAAGGTCTTCGGGATCTTCGGCCCCGTACTGGGACTCGGCGGCATCATCGGCCCGGTCCTCGGCGGCTTCCTCATCGAGGGCGACTTCTTCGGCCTCGGCTGGCGGTCGGTGTTCCTGGTCAACCTGCCCATCGGCGTCGCGGCCCTGATCGTCGCCGCGAAGTGCGTGCCGAAGAAGCCCGGTGACCGGACGGTGAGCATCGACGTGGCCGGTGCGGCGCTGGTCGTGATGGCCTGCACGTTCCTCGTCCTGCCGCTGAACCAGGGGCAGGAGGACGGCTGGCCGTTGTGGACCTGGCTGTCCATGGCCGCCTCGGCCATCGGGTTCGCCCTGTTCGCGCTGCGGCAGCGCCGTACGGCCGCGGCGGGACGTGAGCCGCTGGTCACCCCCGGCCTGCTGCGCAAGCCCGCCTTCACCGTCGGGCTCGGCGCCATCGCCCTGTTCTTCGCCGGGCTCGTCGGCACGCAACTCGTGCTGACCCTCTACCTCCAGATCGGCCGGCACTTCACCGCCGGCGACGCGGGACTCGGCAACCTGCCGCTCGCGGTGGGCACGGCCATCGGCGGTGCGGTCAGCGGCGCCGTCCTCGCCGACAGGATCGGCCGCAAGGTCCTCCAGATCGGTCCGCTCGTCCAGCTCGCCGGCGCGACCCTGCTCTGGTTCGAACTCGACGGCCTGACGGCGGCCTCCTTCTCGATCTGGGACATCGCCCCGGCCGTGGCCGTCTCGGGCATCGGCGCGGGCATGGTCATCGCCGCCCTGTTCAGCTTCATCCTGGCCGCCGTGGACGACGAGGAGATCGGCTCCGCCTCCGGAGTCCTGTCCGCGGTCCAGTCCATCGGGGGCTCCATCGGCGTCGCCGTGTTCGGCTCCGTGTTCTTCGACCGGGCCGAGGCCGGCGAGTTCACCGGCGGATTCCACTACGCCCTTGTCGTCCAGGCGTGCCTGCTGGTCGCGTTCCTCGCCATCACCTTCCTGCTGCCCCGACAAGGACGCCCCGAGGAGGAGCACCACGGCGTCGCCACCGACACCCCGCAGGTCGCCGTCTGAACCCCTGACCGGAGGCTGCCGGTACCACGACGGCGGCCTCGGGCCGACCTGGCGCCCGCAGCCCCGTACTCCCGTCGATGCCGGGCTGGACAGTGCCGCATGGTCCTTCCCGCGTGAGGGCTCCTTGAGCGGTGTGGGCGATCGAGGTGCTGGTCGGTGGGGCGTCAGGAGACGGGGTCGAGGAGCGAGTCGAAGGCGGCCGGCAGTCTCCGCCACTCCTCGCGCCCCGAGGCGTACTCGGCGTCCGTGAGCAGGCAGGACTCCAGCAGTCGCTCCAGCTCGTCGCGGTCGAGGCCGGGTGAGGTGAAGACGAGGTGCTGGCAGCAGTCCCCGTGCTCCGGATGCCAGTCGAGCGAGGCTGCCGCCCTGCGCATCGGCGGCACCATCTCCCAGGCGGCGTCCGGGAGGGAGGCCAGCCAGGGCCCGGCGTTCTCCACGCACAGGGCGCCGCCCGCGGCGTCCCACGCCAGCAAGGTGTCGGGACGGTCGGCGAGCCAGAACCGGCCGCGGCTGCGGGCCGCGGCGCAGCAGAGGTCCTCCAGGGCCTCGTAGAGCCGCTCGGGGTGGAAGGGGCGGCGGCGGTGCCAGACGAAGGTGGTGACTCCGGCCTCCTCCGCCTCCTGGGGCAGCAAGGCGCAGGCCGGGTGCTGGGCGGCCGCCGCCGTCTCCACGTCGAAGCCGGCGAAGGCCGCCTGGGCCAAGTCCCCCGATCCGGCGGACACCCGGCGGGCGGTCGGATGGAGTTGGGCCAAGAGGGCGAGGTCCTCGGCGTCGGCGTCCTTGCCGTCCACGAGGGCCAGTACGGGGGCGTACTCCAGCTGCCGGGCCCAGGTGTCCCCGACCGTGCGCAGGTCCGAGGCGGCCGCCGCGAGGCCCACGTCCGCCAGATCGTCGCCGTTGACGAGATAGGGCAGGACGAGTGCGGGGTCCACCGCGGTGATCACGCTGGTGAGGTCGAGTACGTCGCCGCCGTGCGCGGCGACGACCTCGGCCATCGCCTTGGGCTCGACGGAATCCCACAGCTCGACGACGGCCAAGCGCGTCATTCCGCTGCGGGCGAGCCGTTCGAGCTCGGGGATCAGGTCCTCGCGCAGCGCGCAGCAGGCGCAGTCGTTGAAGAGCGGCGCCTCGCCTCGGGACAGTTCGCCCGAAGCGTCGCGCACGATGCGCAGCACGGTGCCGGCGGGTGCCGTGGCCAGGTCGTGGTGGAGCGCGACACTGCCGGGAACGGACCGGAGCAGCCGCTCCACGACTTCCTTGCGGGCGTCGGAGTGCAGCCCGCAGACGATGACGACGGGCAGGCTCACTTGCCGCCCCCGTAGCGGCGCTCGAAGCGCTCGACGCGGTCGGCGGTGCCGGCGGCCTCGTCGCGGAAGTCGACGGGCCCGTAGGCGGGGTGGGTTCCGGGCTTCATGGCATGTCCTTCAGGCAGGTGGACGGGTCAGGGGGGCGGGGGACGGGCTCAGCGTTCTTCGCGGAAGTCGACGTGCCGGCGGACCACCGGGTCGAACTTGCGCAGCACCATCCGGTCGGGATCGTTCCGCCGGTTCTTGCGGAGTGAAGGGCGCCACGTCCGCCTCAAGCTGAGCGCCAGGGCGATCAAGGCCATCGACACGATCGGTGTCGAGGCCGCGGTGGCACGCATCCGCGCCCGGGGCGTGAAGGTCTGATGGCGAAGCAGAGCAAGATCGCGCAGAACGAGAAGCGCAAGGCGATCGTCGAGCGCCACGCCACCCGGCGGGCGGAGCTGAAGGAGATCATCCGGAGGCCGTCCTCGACGGAGGCCGAACGGGCAGCGGCCGTGGCCGAGCTGCGCAAGCAGCCGCGCGACGCGAGCGCGACCAGGGTCCGCAACCGGGACGGTGTCGACGGGCGGCCCCGCGGACACCTGCGGAAGTTCGGACTGTCCCGCGTGCGGATGCGTGAACAGGCGCACGCCGGGTTCCTGCCCGGAGTCACGAAGTCGTCCTGGTAGAGCCCGCGCGGCCTACGGAAGCGAACGGGCCCACACTCCGGCGGAGTGTGGGCCCGCGTGGCTGTCGGACCGATCGGCGGTTCTCAGGCGCGGTTCCTGGTCTTCAGCCGGCTCTGACCGAGGGCGTCGGCCGCGGTGATCGCGTCGGCCGTCATCTCGGCGTCGACGGCGAAGGGTTCGTTGTGGATCGTCTCCCCCTCGGCGGTGGCGCGTGTCGCGATCTGTTCGATGGTGGACCTCGTTGCGTCGACGAGGCCGAGTTCGGCAAGGGTCACCGGCAGTCCCACCGCGGTGCAGAAGTCGAGGACCGCGGTGGTCTCGCTGCTGGGGGCGCCCTCCAGGACGAGTTGGGTGAGTACGCCGAAGGCGACCTTCTCGCCGTGCAGGTAAGAGTGCGTTTCGGGGACCACGGTGAGGCCGTTGTGGACGGCGTGGGCCGCGGCGAGGCCCGAAGATTCGAAGCCGAGTCCGGACAACAGCGTGTTCGCCTCGATGAGACGTTCCACGGCCGGAGTGACGACTTGTTGCCTCACCGCCTTCAGGGCGTCGGCTCCGTCTGCCATGAGCGTGCGGTGGCAGAGTTCCGCCAGCGCCGCGGCCGTGATCGTGGGTGCCCCGCCACGCATGTTGCGGACCCGGCCCGCCACACAGGTCCGGGCCTCGAACCAGGTGGCCAGGGCGTCGCCCATGCCGGCGGAGAACAGGCGCGCCGGGGCCCGGACGACAGCGCTGCTGTCCACGAGGACGAGCGCCGGGTTCCGTCGTACCAGTTGGTAGGCGTCGAACCGGCCTTCCGGCGTATAGAGGACGGAAAGGGCGCTGCACGGCGCGTCATTGGACGCCGCGGTCGGACAACTGACCATGGGGAGATCGAGGTCGTCCGCTGCGGCACGCGCCGCATCGAGGGCTTTGCCGCCGCCCGCGCCGACGACGACCGCGCTCAGGTTCTGCGTGGCGGCGTCGGTGATCCGGGCGACCTCGGCGCGGCTGCACTCGCCACCGAAGCGGTGGAGCACGTACTCGATTCCCGCTGCCCGGAACGTCTCCTGCCAGGTAGTGGCGAGCAGGCGTTCCGCACTGGGGGAGGCAACGATCAGGACCGGGCCGGAAAGGCCGAGCCGGACCATCTCCGGGCCCAGGGACACAGTGGCATCACGGCCCTGAACGTAGTGACCGGGTGAAGAGAAGACGCTGAGCATGGCACCCCTCCGTTATCGAGATCTACGGCACGTAGTTTCCCGTGGCTCACCGCCGCTGCCCGACCCTCGGCGCGCCGCACGGGTCCGGCAGGCGGCCTTCGCGCCGGTCGGAGCGCCACGTCGACTGGTTCGTCGAGTGGGGGCGGAGGTTTCGGCGGGTGCGCGGCAACCTTTCGGGCTTCGGCGGCAATTGAGGGGTGAACAGTGCACCTCGTCCCAAGGAGCCACTCCCATGTCCGCTTCCCCCCACCGCCGCCCCATCGGGCGCCGAAGGCTCGCCCTGGTCGGCGTGGCCACCCTGGTCGCCGCCGGTCTCGGCGCGGTGCCGCTCGTCGTGACGGCCGATGCCGTGGCACCCGCCGACCTCGCCCACGGCGTGCTGCCCGCCCGGGACGGCTGGGCCGCGAGCGGCTCGGGCACCACGGGCGGCCGGGCCGCGGCCGCGGCACGCGTCTTCACCGTCTCCACCCGCGCCGAACTGGCCAGGGCCCTGGCCGCGGGCCCGGCCGACGCCCCGCGGATCGTCCGCGTCAAGGGCCTGATCGACGCGAGCACCGACGACAGCGGAAAGCCCCAGACCTGCGCCGACTACGCGGCGGGCACCGGCTATTCGCTCGACTCCTACCTCAAGGCCTACGATCCCGCGGTCTGGGGCCGTACCCAACTGCCCTCCGGCGCCCAGGAGAACGCCCGCAGGGCGGCCCAGGCCAAGCAGGCCGCCCGCATGGTGTTCACGGTGCCGGCTCGGACCACCGTCATCGGCGTGCCCGGCACCGGAGCGGGCATCACCGGCGGCAGCCTGGTGGTGAAGAACGCCGACAACGTGATCATCCGCAACCTCTCGCTCACCGACGTCCGGGACTGCTTCCCGCAGTGGGATCCGACCGACGGCTCCACCGGCAACTGGAACTCCGCCTACGACGCCGTCAGCCTGCGCGGCGCCACCCACGTCTGGGTCGACCACAACAGCTTCTCCGACACCCCGCACCCGGACTCGGCCGAGCCGGTCCGCTTCGGCCGCCACTACCAGGTCCACGACGGTGCGCTCGACATCACCAACGCCTCCGACCTGGTCACCGTCGGGTACAACAGGTTCGCCAACCACGACAAGACGATGCTGATCGGCAGCAGCGACCAGGACACCAAACTCCGGGTGACGCTCCACCACAACGTCTTCCAGGGCGTGGTCCAGCGCGCCCCGCTCGCCCGAGTGGGCCAGATCCACCTGTACGACAACTACTACGACACCACGGCCTCGGAGGGCTACGCGCACAGCTACAGCGTCAACTCCCGTGCCGGCGCCCAGGTCGTCGCGCAGAACAACCACTGGAAGCTCTCCTCCGACCGGAAGACCTCCCAGCTGTTCAGCGGCGACGGCACCGGAGCCATCGCGGGCAGCGGCAACCTCGTCGGTGGCGTCCCGGTGGACCTGGTCGCCGCCTACAACGCCGCCAACCCCGGGAAGAAGATCAAAACCACCGTCGGCTGGAAGCCCACCCTCACCGCCGGACTGGAACCCGCCGCCGGACTGCCGAAGAAGCTCGCGGCGAAGGCGGGCGCCGGCGTCCTCACCGAGACCGGAGGCAAGGGGCCCACCTCGCCCGTTCCCACCTCGCCCGTTCCCGCCCCGTCCGCTACCGCCCCGTCCCGGCCCGCCGGCGGCCGTACGCTGACGGTCGCCGCCGACGGCTCCGCAGCCCACCGTTCCGTACAGGCCGCCGTCGACGCCGCCACCGCTGGCGACACCGTCCTCGTGGCGCGCGGCACCTACCGGGAGACGGTGAACGTCCCCGCCTCCAAGCACGGGCTGACGCTCAAGGGCGCCACCGGCAACGCAGAGGACGTCGTCATCACCTACGACAACGCCTCCGGCACGCCGAAGCCCGGAGGCGGTACGTACGGAACCGCGGGCAGTGCCACCGCGACCTTCTCGGCGAACGACATCACCGTCACCGGCGTCACGGTCGAGAACACCTGGGAGAGGTCGGCGCACCCGGGCGTCAAGGACACCCAGGCGGTGGCGCTCAACGCGTCCGGCGACCGCCAGCAGTACCTCAACTCGCGCTTCATCGGGCACCAGGACACCGTCCTGAACTGGGCTCCCTCGGCCACCGGGCAGTACCGCCAGTACTTCCGCCACTGCTTCGTCGCGGGCGACGTCGACTTCGTCTTCGGCAACGCCACCGCCGTCTACGACCACGTCAACATCACCCTGCGCGACCGGGGCGCCGCGGCCGGAGGTCACAACGGATACCTCGCCGCACCGAACACCGACGCGGCCAAGCCGTACGGGATCCTCATCACCGACAGCACGATCAGTAGCCCCGCCCAGCCCCGGACCTACTACCTCGGCCGGCCCTGGCACCCCGGCGCGAGCGCGGTCGGCCAGCTGGTGGTCCGCAACACGAGCCTGCCCGCGGCCGTGAAGACCGAGGGGCCGTGGACCGACATGGGGGGCTTCTCCTGGAAGTCGGCCCGGTTCGCCGAGTACGCCAACACGGGCCCCGGCGCCGGAACCGGAGCCGACCGGCCCCAGCTCGGCCCGGACCAGGCGGCACGCCACACCGCCCGCGCCTACCTGGCCGGTACCGACGGCTGGAACCCGACGGGCTGATGGGCGCCACCGTGCTGACCGGGCCCCGGCGGACGGAGGCGTCCGAACGGGCATGCGAGCGGACTGCTACTCTCCGGTACCTTCCTGAGCTCGCCCCCGCCGCACCGAGAGGCCGTACCGAGGCCATCACCGATGACGAAGCGGCCGCGGACTTCCACGCCTTCTTCGAACGCCGCCACGCCGAACTCTCCCGCCTGGCCTACCTGCTGACCTGCTCGGTACCCGGGCCGCCGACGAGCTGGTGGGAAGAGGAAGCCGGTGACAGACGAGCTGCGCGGTCTGCTGCGGGAGAGCGCCGAAGCCCACCTGCCCGACCGGGCCCGCATGTTGGCCCGGGTCGAGCGCGGCACCGACCCGCGGCCGCGGGACCGGGAGCGTGTCCGCCTCCGCGCCCTGTCCTGGCCGAAGATCGCCCTCGCGACCCTGGCCACCGCCGGAACCCTGACGGTGAGCGCCCTCACGGTGGTCACTGCCCTGCACGCCCAGCCGCGGAAGGCGGAGCAGTCGTGTGGGGCGGGTTCGCGTAAGGCGGTTCGAAGGTCACCGGCGCACATGCCCGTCGGCGCTACTGGAGCCGGGACACGTCGACCGAGTCGGCGGGCGCGGGGGGTTCGGCCGGGACGGGCTCGTCGAAGGCGGAGAAGGACGCCTCGACCCGCTTGTCGGGCGCTTCGGTGCCCTGGATCCGCAGGAGGTACGGCTTGTCCTCGGTGGAGACCTGGTACGTGCCCGTCTCGTCGTCGTTGCGGCTCGTGACCGTGATGGCCGGGCGGCCGTCGACGGTGGTCCGCGATTCCTTGGCCAGCTGTTCGTTCGCCCGCTTCGACGAGAACTCCTTCTTGAAGAAGTCCAGGTCGCACAATTCGGCGAAGCCGCGCAACACGGAGCTGCCCGTAGTGCCGTGCACATAGCGGCCGTTGACGAGCGCGATCGCGTCATCGGCCGCCAAGCCCGGTATCTGAGCGCGCAGAAGGGCATCGTCGAGCTTCATCCACACGTCGTCGCCGCGTTTGATGATCTCGGCCGTGCCCGAACCGCCGGGAGGCGTCACAGTGCCGACGCAGTTGCCCCCCACGTCGAATCGGAGGTCCAGGTCGGTGGTGCCCGACGTGTCGATCACCTTGGCCACCATGCGCATGGAGGTGACACCGGACATGGCCTCACGAGAGGCGTCCGCAATGGCCTGGGCGCTCTTGTCGGCGATGCCGTTGTCATCGGCCCCGGCGGCCCCCGCGCCCACGAGGATCAACGAGCAGACGGCTCCGGCGGCTGCGCAGCGGGCCGCGGCTGAGGCTGCCCGGGGTGCGGACATGGGCCCCACCTCCTTCCGGCCGCCTCCGGATGGCTTCCACCATCGCGCAAACGCCATGGTCTCCGGCGCGGTCGTCACCTGATCAGCGTAGGTCCGCGCCGCGGCAGGCGCAGTCCGGGCCGCGGCGGCCTCCGGCACGGACCGTCCGCACTGCGCTCGGCGCGGTCGGGGGTGCCGCTGGTCACGGGCTTCCGGGAGGCCGCGGCAGCTTCCGCGGGGCAGGCTGTTCCCATGAGGTCACGTCCTCTGAGGTCACGTCCTCGCTCGCCCGGTCGGCCGGGAGCGTCCGCTCGGCCGGCAGCGGGCGGTCACGGTGCGTTCCTGTTCACGCTGGCGCAGTGTGCGCCGTTCGTGATCGCGCTGGGAGTGCTGGGGATCGAGCTCTCGCCCGCACACGATCTGGTCACGGGTCCCGTCCTCACCACGACGCCGGCGCTGGCAGCGCTGACGATGGGCCCGGTGGGCACGCTGTCTGCGGCAGCCCTCGCCGCGAGTGTGAACGCGACCTCTGCGACCTACAACCAGTCGTGGGGAACGCAGACCCAGCTGATCATCGGCAACTTCCTGGGGATCATCGTGGTGTCCGTGGCCAGTGTCATCCTGAGTAACGCGGTGCGCACGCGCAGAGAGGGCGAGCTCGACCAGGTCCGCCGGATCGCAGTGGCCGCGCAGGAGGTCGTCCTGCGGCCCGTCCCCGAGCGCTTGGGTCCGGTACGGGCGGCCAGTCTGTGCCTCGCTGCCGGGACCGGGGCACTGGTGGGCGGCGATCTGTACGACGCGGTGCAGACGCGCTACGGCGTCCGCCTGATCGTGGGGGACGTCCGGGGGAAAGGGCTGTCCGCCATACGCGCGGTCGCGGTGGCCTTGGGCGCGTTCAGGGAGGCCGTGCACTACGAGGACGAAGTGCAGGAAGTCATGAACCATTGCGCGGCCGCGCTGCGGCGAGAGGCCGCCGTGCCGGGCACTTACTCCCAGACGGAGCTTCCCGAAGTCCTCATGGAGGGATTCACCACCGCGCTCATCGCCCAGGTGTCGGACGAACCGGTGGTGTACCTGGTCAACCGCGGCCATCCGCCTCCGCTGATGCTGCGTGAGGGCAAGGTTCGGGCGCTGATGCCCGCCCTGCCACTGCTGCCGCTCGGCCTCGAAGACCTCGACGACGGCCCTCCTGCCGAGCCCGAGAGCTTCCCGTTCCTGCCCGGCGACCGGCTGCTGCTCTACACCGACGGCGTGATCGAAGCCCGCAACCGTGACAACGACTTCCTCCCCCTGGCGCAGACCATGGAGGAGATACCCACCGACACCTCCCCACAGGATTTCCTGGACGAACTGCACATGGCATTGATCGTGCACACCGAGGGCTGCTTGACGGACGACGTGGCGATGATCCTCGTGGACCGGCTCGCATGAAGAAGGCCCTTCCCTTGTCGGCCGGCCCTGCGTAGTTTCGCCGCTGCCGGGCAGCACCGCCCGGCGGTATCGCACGGGGGAGAGCGATGAGAGGCATGCGCAGAACACGCACCACACCAGGCCGCCTCGTGGTGGCCGCCGCGACCGTCCTGGTCGTGGCCATGGGCCTGCCGGCCACGCCGGCCGCCGCACACGACGGCCACGAACCCCTGCTCGCCGCCCTGCGCGCCGAGGCGGGGACCGCCGTCGGCGGCGACGGCATCCCCGGGGTGATCGCCCGCACCTACAAGGACGGCGTCTCCTGGACCGGTACGGGAGCCACGGATGCGGGAACACCCGTACGCAATCCGGACCATCCCTTCCGGGCCGCCTCGATCACCAAGATCTTCACCGCCACGACCGTCCTCCAGCTCGTCGCCGACGGCAGGGTCAGCCTCGACGACGACGTGTTCGGCCTGCTGGGCCCGGTCTTGAAGACCAACCCCGTCGCGGGCTGCAACCCGAGCACCGGGCAGTGCTTCAACCCTCCTCCCGGCAGCCCGCCCATCACCGTGCGGAACCTGCTCCAGCACTCCAGCGGCGTGTTCAACTACCTCGGTGACCTGGGAGTGCTGGCGAGTGCCGGCAGCAGCTTCCCCAACCTGCCCGACTACTCGGCCCAGCAGCTCGTCGACGAAGGTGCCTCCCACGGACCGCAGTTCGCGCCGGGCGCCGGGATGCACTACAGCAACACCAACTACGTGCTGCTCGGCATGGTCATCGAGCGGGTCACCGGACACCCGTGGGCCGACGAGGTCACCCGCAGGGTCATCCAGCCGCTCGGCCTCACCCACACCGTGCTCCCCGGATCCACGGCCACCCTGCCGACGCCCCACGACCAGTTCTTCACGAACTACCTGCGGCCGCGCGGGGTGTTGGGCCACCTTTCCCGTCCGGCCGCCGACTGGAACCCGTCCATCGGCGGCGCGGCCGGAGCCATCGTGTCCACCAGCGGTGACCTGATGACCTTCATCCG
Organism: Streptomyces sp. NPDC058289; assembly: GCF_042880975.1. NCBI lineage: Bacteria > Bacillati > Actinomycetota > Actinomycetes > Kitasatosporales > Streptomycetaceae > Streptomyces > Streptomyces sp. NPDC058289. The sequence continues at coordinate 29,101 of NZ_JBHVYI010000053.1, read as the reverse complement.
AGCCCTGCTCGCCGGCCAACTCCTGCCCCCGGCACAGCTCGCGCAGATGATGACCGACCTCAACCCCACCGGGGCCGGATCCCCCGGCTCCCCACTCCCCGGCGTCCCCTGCGACCCGGCCCGAGCCTGGCCCGAATGCATCGTCAACCCGGCGATCAGCACGGTCAGTTCGGGCGACAAGGCCACGCCCGGCTACTGGTATGCGAGCCGCCCCTGGAAGGCCGTCCAGGCCGACTACGGACTCGGGCTCACCCGCCGCACGATCACCTGCGAGAACGGCTCCACCGTCGTCCTGTACGGGCACAACGGCGGCGGATTCGGTTCGCTGAGCTACCTCTACTCCACGGCGGACGGCAGCCACGCCCTCGTGCTCAACATGAACGGCGACTGGCCGCTCTGGGAGCTGTACAGCCTGAACGGCATGCTGGCGGCCGAATTCTGCACCACCTGACGGTCGCCCACCGGCCGTCGGCACCTGCTGTGTCTCTCCGGCGTCCGCTACTTCGCCACGGTGGGCCCGGGAGGCAGCAGCTCGGTGACGACGAAGGCGACCACGGCCGCCAGGATCACGATGGGCATCATGGCGGAGCTGCCGAGCAGCAGGATCACGAGCACCACGCTGCTCACCGGCAGCCGCAGCGTGGTGGCCGCGGCCGCCGCCATGCCGGCCGCCATCCCGGGTACGACTCCCAGGCCCGGCAGCGGCGCGAGGAGGACGCCCGTCACGGCGCCGAGGAAGAGCGCGGGGAACACCGGGCCGCCTCGCAGGCTGCCGAGACAGAGCAGGTAGGCGGCCCCCTTGAACAACAGGACGGCCAGCAGCGCGCCGACGCCCCAGGCGTGCGGGTCCGCGGCCAGTCCGGCGAGGCCGGCCTGGCCCGACGAGACGACCTCGGCGGGTGAGCGCCCGGTGATCAGCGCGTAGAGGGCGGCGCAGGCCGCCGCGCCCAAGGCGCACAGGACGGTCCGTACGAGGGGCCGAGCCGCGACGTACGCGGCGATCGCCCGGGCCCCGGCCAGCAGGGGGTGCAGTACGACGCCGAGGGCCACGGCGATGACCACCGCCCAGAGCACGTCTGCCACGTCCAGGCGGGGGAACGGCACGGAAAGCTTCAGGGAGAGATCCCCCGTCGCCAGTCCCGTCCACCGTCCGAGGCCGGTGAAGACCAGCGCCCCGACCCCGCTGGACAGAAGGGCCGGCACCATGACCGCGAACAGCTGCGGCCCGCCCACGCCTGCCACCTCGATCAGCAGCACCGCGGCGATCAACGGGTTGCCGAAGATCGCGGAGATGGCCGCGGCGGCTCCGGCCGCGCCCAGGAGCACGGTGCTCTGCGGGGTCGCCGGTGCCCGCGCGAGGTCACGGAAGATCAGGGCCAGGCCGCCGCCGAGTGCGATCAGCGGGGCCTCCGGTCCGAGAACCGCGCCGAACGGCAGGCTCGCCACCGCGGCGAGCAGGACTCCGGGCAGGGCGGCCGACGAGGCGCCTCCCGTGTGCAGTCCGGACGCGGGGACGTGGCCGCCCGCTCCGGGCAGGTGCGTGACGACGAGGCCGACCACGGTTCCGGCGACGAGCAGCAGGGGAAGCGGCCACCACCAGGGCGGGGTGTCCCAGCCCAGCGCCTGGGGGAGGTCCGCCCACAGCACGTGCTCCAGTTCGTGCAGCCCGACGAGGAACCAGAAGGCGGCGAGGGACACCGGGATGCCGATGAGGGCACACAGGGCGAGCGCCTTGAGGTAGCCGGGGCTGCGGAGTATGTCCCGAAGGACGTCCGCCTCCTCCGGCTGAGTCCCGGTGACGGACGGGTCGGTCCGTCGGCTCCGGCCGGTCATGGTTCGTCCTCCACTGGTGGGGCGGCTTCCCCTTGTCTTCGCATCCCGATCCGGACGGCGCCGAAGAGGACCTTGGCGATCACTCCCACCACGATCAGGTCGGCGATCATCTGCACGGTGGTCAAGACGCGGGCGGCCTGGGTGGTGGGGGAGATGTCCCCGAAGCCCACGGTCGCGAACACCGTAACGGTGAAGTACAGCGCGTCGGTCCGGCTCAGGGGCTCCGAGAACGACTGCGGTACCTCCTCGGCGAGCAGGAAGTACGACGCGGCGAAGAGGACCAGGAACAGCGGCACGGCGGTGGCCAGTGCCTCGATGGCGCGCAACCGGGGGTACTCCGCATGGGCGATGGCGGCGACCTGCCAGGCGACCAGACCCCCGAACAGCGCGAGGCCGAGGACCAGGAGCGCGACGGTGAGTACGCCGAACCCGCGCTCCAGGGGGGCCAGATAGAACAGGGCGGTCAGCAGGACGGCCGATGCGGCCGAGCGGAGCAGGCAACCCACCAGCAACCGGCGGCGCCGTGACGGTCGGAGCCCGCCTCTCCCGTCGTTGCTCATGACCACTCCTCGCACCGGACCGGGATCTTTCCTGGGCATCCCTTGCGGGCAGAGCTCCGCAGCCATTGCAGCATCCGTCGAGGCTGCCTGCATCTCCAGGTTCAGCGCGTGAGCTCGTAAAGGCTCCTGCCCACCAGCCACAGCCCGAGGACGAGGCAGCTGACGACGATGGCCCGGTCCTTGTGTCCCGACAGCCATGCCCGCAGGTTCGTCAGCGCGAGCGCAGCCCTGTCGGGCGCGAACACCATGTACAGCTCCATGGCCAGGAGGCTGGACGTGGCGAGCACGCAGAAGGCCAGCAGGGCCAGGTACGACCCGCTGTGGGAGAGGTCCGCCTCGACGACGGTGGCCGCTCCGGCACCGACCATGCCCCAGGGCTGCAGGAGCAGGGCGAGTCCGGCCGCCGACCATGCGGTGGCCTGGTCCATCCGGGACGAGAGCGAGCCGCCACCGGAGGAACCGGACCGGGAAGGTGGAGGTGCAGGAGCGGGAGCAGGAGCAGGATCAGGTGTACGTCCCGGGAAAGCGGGGACATCGCGGCGCCTGCGGCGCCGGTGCTCGCTGTAAAGCACCAGCCCGATGCCGATGGCCAGTTTTGCCGCGTGAGCGGCGTTGGAAGGCGGCGACCGGGGCGGGGGCGGTTCGCCACCTGTCAGGAGGATGACGACGGCGATCACGGCGACGAGGCAGGCGAGCCACGCGAGGATGAACACGAGCCCCTTCCACACGCCCCTGGGCGCCGAAAGCACCAGCACGAAGGCCATGATCGGCAACGGGTAGAGCGTGATGACCAGGCCGATGAAGAACAGGTCAAGCAGCATGTCCGCCGCGCACTGCGTACCGGATTGATCGTTGGTCACGTGTCAGGGCGGCAGAGCTCATGCGTTCACCGTCACCCTGTATGCGGTCAGGTGCAAAAGATGTGTCGCAGCCGTCGCGAAGCGATCCTCGTGAGGAGTCCACCGTGTCCGAACCAGCGGGCAGACCGCGCCGGCTCGCCGTGCCCGGTTGGATGCGCCGGCACACGCCGTTCCTGGGCCGGATCCTCGAACAGCTCGCCGCCGTCAACGTCCTGGACTGTGCGACCCGGTTGGCCGCACAGGCGTTTCTCGGTGCACTGCCCGCCCTCTTCGTCATCGCCTCACTCGCCCCCGACTGGCTCCGGGAGCAGGTGGTCTCGTCCCTCCGAGCGACACTGGGGCTCCCGGACGCCGCGCTGGACCAGGTGCGGTCGGTGTACGCCGACACAGGCGGCGTGATCTCGGTGAGCGGGGTGGGGATCGCGGTGACGCTGCTGTCGGCGACCGCATGGAGCCGGGCCATGCAGATGACGTGCGAGCGGTCCTGGCACCTGCCCAAGGCCAAGGCCCGGCTCGCCGCCTGGCGGTGGCTGGCCTGGCTCACCGTCTGCCTGGGGGTGGTGTTGTTCCAGGGGCCGCTGCAGGACGCCTTCGGCGCCGGTCGGGCCGGGGGCTTCTTCCTCGCGCTGGTCGGCAACACGATGCTGTGGTGGTGGACCCAGCACCTGCTGCTCGGCGCCCGGATTCCGTGGTTGCCCCTGTTGCCCGGTGCGCTGTTCGTCGCGTCCGGGGTGCAGTTGGTTTCCTGGGGGTCGAGGATCTACATGCCCCGTGCCATGGACCGCAGCCTGCAGCAGTTCGGAAGTCTCGGCTCGGTCTTCGTCCTGCTGTCCTGGCTGATCGTCTACTTCGTCGTGACGACGGCCGCCATCGCCATTGGATACGTGGTGGCCCGCGAGCCCCTGCCGACGCGCTGGCTCCGTACGCCCGTCAGCTCCCCGGCAAGGTGACGGAGGACCCACGGGGGCCCGGCTCCTTCCCCGGTGGGCGCAACTGAACGCGCGGACCCGTGGTGCGACGTGTCCAATGGCCGGGACCGGGTCTTTCGCCTCCGTCCCCAAGGAGCGCCATGGGTGTGCCGCCCGATCCGTCAGACGGGTCGCCCGCACTGGTTCGCAAGGGCGGAGGGCGCGCCCGGCGGATCGCGACGAGTGCGGTCTCGGCAGTGATGATCACGCTGACGTGCATCTTCGTACCGATCTCGCTCCTGACGGTCTGGGTGCACGACATCGTGCTGGACACCGACCGCTACGTGTCCACGGTCACCCCGCTCGCCTCCGACCCGGCGATCGAAGCGGCCGCCGTGCGCCGCATCACCGAGGCGGCCGACGTCCGGGTCGACGGTGCCCAGGTCACGTCCGACCTGGCGGCCTGGCTCCAGGCCCAGGGACTGCCGGCCCGCGTGGGCACGGCGGTCAAGGCGCTGGGCCCGCAGCTGGACTCCGCCGCCGACGCGGCCGTCTCCAAGGTGGCGACCCGCCTCGTGGAGAGCGACCGCTTCGAGAAGATCTGGACCACCGCCAACCGTGCTGCGCACTCCTCCGTGGTGCGGGCGCTGACCGGCGAGGGCCGTGGCGCGGTGGAGGTCGAGGGCGGCACCGTCACGCTCGACATCGGTGATGCCGTGGAGACCGTCAAGCAGGACCTCGTCGAGGCGGGGCTCGCACCTGCCGAGAAGATCCCCGAAGTCGACAAGCAGATGGTGCTCTTCCAGTCGGACAAGCTGGCGAAGATCAGAGGAGCCGTCCACCTCCTCGACGTCCTCGGCAACTGGCTTCCCGTGCTCACGGTGGTCCTCGGCACCATCGGGGTGCTGGTCGCACGGCGCCGACGCCGCGCGCTGGTGACCACCATGCTGTGCGCGGCCGCCGCTTGCCTGATCCTCGCCATCGGCCTTGCCGTCGCCCGCCGCTACTACCTCGACCACCTTCCGGAGCAGGTCCAGTCGCCGGCGGCCGCGGCGGCGATCTTCGACACCCTCGTGAGGTTCCTGAGGGTCAGCCTCCGCACCGCGCTGGTCCTCGGGATCGTGGTGGCCCTCGGCGCCTACCTGTCCGGTGCCGGCCGACTGCCCCGCGGTGTGCGAGGTACGGCGGAGCGCGCGGCCGACTCCGCAGCGGGCTGGGGCGCCGCCCACGGAGTGCACACCGGCCGGGTCGGCACGTGGGTGCAGGCCCGTCGGCGCCTGCTCACCACCGGAGTGCTGCTGGTCCTCGCCCTCGTGTTCGCCCTGTGGAACCACCCCACGGTGCTCACGGTCCTGCTCCTGGCCCTCGTCCTGCTCGCCGTGCTCGCCGTGCTGGCACTACTGGCGGCCGGCGGCCGCGTGGGTGCGGGGACGGGCGGGCCGGGGGACGGCAGCCGGCCACCCGCACCCTCCCGGTAGCAGGGGCGGTCATCCTCCAGGTCCCGCGGGGCGCGGCTGGGTCGCCGGGATCCGCCGGGTGAAGAACATCGCGAGGAGCGCGGTGAGGGCGAGGACGGCGAGGGCGGCGCGCAGACCGTCGAGCCTCGCCGCGGCGTTCGCGTCGAGCGCGGCCGAGGCCACGTCCGGGCTCGTGCCCGCCTCGTCGAGCGCCGACTCGAGCTGGGCATCCGACATGAAGGGCACGCCGCTCTCGAGCGTCACGGTCGCCTGGCTCTTGACCTCGGCCGGGATGGCCTGATTCTGCTCGATGTTGGTCAGGAAGGAGGCGGTGAGCGCGGCGATCAGGATCGATCCGGCGAGTGCCGTTCCGATCGAGGCGCCGAGGTTGGTGACGGCGTTCTGGATGCCGCCGACCTCCGCGCTCTGCTTGTCCGGGACCGCGGACACGGTGACCGCCCCGAGCTGGGAGGCCAGCGCTCCCATACCGAGCCCGATCAGCAGGAGCGGGATGGTGACGACGGCCGCGTCCGCGTCCGCATCGAGTGCGGCCAGCAGCGTCACGGCGCCCGCGAGCAGCGCGAGGATGCCGAGTCGCACCACCCGCCGCGGTGAGACGTCCGGAAGAAGGCGCGGGATCAGGATCGCGGCAGCCAGCAGAGTCAGGGAGAGCGGCAGGATGCGTACACCGGTCTTCAGGGCGGACAGGCCCAGTGCGACCGACAGGTACAGCGGTACGACGAAGAACACGCCCATCTGCACGAGGTACTGGAAGAAGAACATCGTCAGGCCGCCGGTGAGCTGCCGGTTCCGCAGCAGAGCCGGGTCCACCAGAGGCTCCCTGTGCTGCTCCACGAGGCGGGCCTCCCAGGACAGGAAGAGCCGGATCAGGAGCAGGCCCGCCAGCATCAGCCACACGACGAGGGAGATCCCGAGCCAGGCCGGCGCGTCGGGCTTCGGCAGGAACCAGCCCCATTCGCTCGAGCGGAGTACGCCGTAGACGAAGATCCCGAGCCCGAGGGCGGACAGCACGGCGCCGACGAGGTCGATGTGCGGGCGTACGCCGGTCGGTGCGTCCGCCGTGCGCCGGGCGAGCACCACGATGCCGAGCACGAGCGCGACCTCACCGGCGAAGACCCAGCGCCAGGAGAGGTACGTCGTGGCGACGCCTCCGATGAGCGGCCCCACCGCGATTGCCGAGGCACCCGCCGCGGCAACCAGGCCGTACGCGCCCGGCCGGCGCTCCGCGGCGAAATTGCCGGCGACCAGCGGCCGTGATCGCGCCCTGGATCCCGGTCACGGTCGTACCCACGTCGTCGGCCACCGTCGCGATCGAGACGTTCATGACGGAGCTGTCGAGCGCCATCAGGAACTGTCCGGCCGCGAGCGTCAGGAGGACGACTCCCGCCGTTGCCGACTTCTTGGGAGTACCCGCCTGGGATGCCATGGAAGCAAAGGTTCCAGTGGCCCCGGAGCCCCCGTCACCGCCCCGCCGAGGACGTCAGCCGGTTGGCGGCGGTCGACGCCCGTTTCCGGCGCCGCGCCGCGCCACGGCGTGCGCGGCAGCCCCGGTGAGCCAAGGCTTGGGAGGTGGGAGCGAAAAGGAGGGCGGGAGCGGGCCCTGCTGTTCGACCTCAACGACTTCGACGGGGCCCTGCCCGGCCCCTTCGAATGGGACGTCAAGCGGCTCGCCGCCAGCACGGCCGTGGCCGCCCGCGACAAGGGCCACGGCGACGACCGTGCGGGGCGGACCGCCCTCGCCGTCGCGCAGGCGTACCGACTGGCCATGCGGCGGCTGGCAAGGTTTTCGGCGAGTACCGCAGCACGCTCCCCGAGCAGCGACGCCTGCTCCTCGACCGCTATCAGGTGGTCGACGCGGCACGGAAGCCGTCGGCGTCGGGAGCGTCGGCACCCGCTGCTTCATCGTCCTGCTGATCGGTCGCGCCGAGCAGGACCCGCTGTTCCTGCAGATCAAGGAGGCCGGACGCTCTGTTCTGGAAGACCATCTCCCCGCCCACTATGCCGACCGCACCGTCCGCGACCACTCCGCGCTCACCGCCGCCATCTCGGACGGCGCCGTCACTGCCACCCGCGGCATCTGAGCGGGGATGCGGCCGCAGACCGGTGATCATCCGTTCCCCAGGGGCCGATCAGCGGTGGGAGAGCCGGTTCGCGGCCGGCAGCAGCTTGCTGTCGTAGTCGAACAGGGCCTGGTTCTCCCAGCCGTTGCCGGATCCGGGATCGGCCGGGTCCCAGCCGTTGCCGGCGACGGCGGTCCAGGTCGGCTCCCAGTAGACGACACCGAGGCCGCGGGCGTTCGGTACCGCCTCGACGATGTTCATCACGTCCCGGAGCCAGGCGGATTGCCCGGCCGTGCTCGCCGGGTAGCCGGTGACGAGTTCGGACGTGGTGTCGATGATGTTCTCGTGGGCGTCCTCGCTGTCGAGCCGGAAGGGGTAGGCGGTCTCGGCGACCAGCACCTTCTTGCCGTAACGGGTCGAGATGTCATCCAGGTTGGCCTGCAGCGAGGACAGCGCGCCGTGCCAGTACCCGTAGAAGGACAAGGCGATGACGTCGTAACTCACACCCTGCGCGGTGGCGTTGTCGAACCACCAGCGGTAGAGGGCGTTGTCGCCGCCGTGCGCGAGGTGCAGGGCCACCTGGGTGGAGGGGGAAACCGCCTTGGCGGCCGAGGCGCCCGACTTCAACAGCCCCGCCAACTGCTGCCAGTTGTCCGTCGACCCCTCGGGCCAGAGCATGCCGGTGTTGGTCTCGTTGCCGATCTGCACCATGTCGGCGGTGGTGCCCTGCGCCTTCAGGGCGTTCAGCACGTCGTACGTGTGCTGGTAGACGTCCGTCGTGAGCTGGGTGTACGAGTGCCCGGACCAGGCGGCCGGCTTGGTCTGGGCGCCGGGGTCGGCCCAGATGTCGGAGTAGTGGAAGTCGACGAGGAGCTTCATGCCCTGGGCCTTGATCCGCCGGGCCGTCGCCAGGACGTGGGCCTTGTCGTTGTAGCCGTCGGCCGGGTTCACCCACACTTTGAGCCGGCCGTAGTTGGCGCCGGCGGACTTCAGGATGGTCAGGGCGTCGCCGGTGGCGCCGCCGCTCGTTCGGTAGACACCGCCCAAGTCCTCGCTCTTCCCCAGCGAGGAGACGTCGACCCCCTTGACCGCGAGCCCGGTCGAACCGGCGGTGAACGCCAGATCGTCGACGTTGAGCCAATTGCCCGCACTCGCATCCGAGTTGATGCTGACCGTGCACCGGCCGCCACCGGTCACCTTCACCGAGGTCACGAGGCGTATCCAGGCACCGTCGGAGGTGGCCGGCAGATCGGTGCGCTGCTCGGCGGAGCCGCAGTCGCGCAGGGCGAGATAGGCGGAGCTCTGGCCGCCACTGGAGCGAACCCAGGCACTCAGCGTGTAGCTGCCCGCGCCGAGGCCGGACAGGGACTGGCGGGTCTCGACCTTGTACGCGGACGACGACCAGTGGGTGAGCCGGTATCCGCCGCTGCGGCCACCGGACTCGGTGTACGAGGCGGCGCTGTGGCCGGTCGTCGAGTACGTGGTCCAGCCGGCCGGCGTGGCGGTGCCGGTGCCGTCGGCCTCGAAGCCGCTGTTGGCCAGAGTGGTCGCGGCCTGCGCGGGATGGGCGGGCAGCGGGGTCAGGAGGAGGGTGGTGAGCGCGGTCACGGCGGCGGCTCGCAGCCAGGTCCCTCCCCGCAGGTACCGCCCGCTCGGCAGGTTCCGCAGGGGTGTGCTTCGTACGGTGTGCATCGTCGATGTCCCTTCGACGGCGGCTGCCGCGGGGCGGGAGCCCAGCGGGGATTCGTGGGGTGCGATCAGGCATCCAGGCGCACGACGCGGACCGCACCGGCCGGGACGGTGAGCTTCCCGCTCACCGGTGCGCCGCCGAGGAGCTCGGTGCCGGAGCTCTCCAGCGGGACCTCGGCCTCCTGGTCGGAGTGGTTGAGGGCGAAGAGGTACCGGCCGCCTTCCCCGGAGCGGCGCACGACCTCCACGTCACGGGGGAGCGCGTCGTGCGCGCCGATCCCGGCGTCCTCGCAGGCGGCGGCGGTGATCGTGCCCAACGAGGCAGCGTCGAGCCGGGTGGAGACGTACCAGGCGGTGCCCAGGCCCAGCCGGTGCCGGGTGACGGCTGGCCCGCCGGCGGCCGGCCCGTCGGCGTACGTCCACACGGTCTCGGCCCCACGGGGCACGACGAACTCGGTCCACACGTCGGCGGAGAGGGAGGCGCCGCCCGGCCCGTCGATCCGTACGGTCTCGCCGTCGAGCAGCGGCGACCATTCCTCGACGGTCAGACCGAGCACGTCGCGCAGGACGCCCGGGTAGGGCCCGGGGTGCACGGCATCGTGCTCGTCGACGATTCCGGAGAAGTACGAGACGACGAGGGTGCCGCCGTTCTCGACGTAGGCGCGCAGGTTCCGTCCGGCGGCCTCGGTGGCGAGGTAGAGCGCGGGAACGACCACCAGCGGGTAGGCGGACAGGTCGGCCTCCGGGTGGGCGAAGTCGACCGTCAGGTGCCGGTCGTACAGCGCCTCGTAAAAGCCGTCGGCGCGCTCGCGCGCCTCGTGGGCCTCGCTCGGGCGCCACTCCAGGCTCTGCGCCCACCAGGAGTGCCAGTCCCACACCATGGCGACGTCCGCAGCCGTCCGGGTGCCGCGGACTTCGGCGAGCTCGCCGAGGTCGGTGCCGAGGCGGACCACCTCGCGCCAGATCCGGGTGTCGGTGCCCCCGTGCGGGAGCATCGAGGAGTGGAACTTCTCGGCTCCGCGCCGGGATTGGCGCCACTGGAAGAACATGGCGCCCTCGGAGCCGCGGGCGACGTGGGCGAGTGAGTTGCGGGCCATCTCGCCGGGGCGCTTGGCGGGGTTGCGGGGCTGCCAGTTGACGCCGCTGGTGGAGTGTTCGAGGAGCAGCCAGGGGGCGCCGCCCGCGACGGAGCGGGTGAGGTCGGCGGCCATGGCGAGGTTGACGTGGGTGCGCCGGCCGTCGGTGATCAGGTAGTGGTCGTTGGTGACGAGGTCGACCTCGCGGCCCCAGGCCCAGTAGTCGATCGAGTCGCACTGGCTGAGCGCGGTCATGAAGTTGGTGGTGACGGGGATTCCGGGCGCGAGCCGGTGCAGGATGTCGCGCTCCATGCGGAAGTTCTCGCGCAGGGTGGCATCGGTGAAGCGCCGGTAGTCGAGCTGCTGCGCGGGGTTGCCGACGGTGGGCGTGGCCCGCGGCGGATCGATCTGCTCGTACGCGGTGTAGCGCTGGCCCCAGAACGCGGTGCCCCAGGCTTCGTTGACCGCATCGAGGGATCCGTGCGCGTTCCGGAGCCAGCGGCGGAAGTGGGCGGCGCAGCTGCGGCAGTAACAGGCGCTGACGGGGACGCCGTACTCGTTGTGGACGTGCCAGAGCGCGAGCGCGGGGTGGCTGCCGTAGCGGCGGGCGAGTTCGGTGGTGATGCGGGCGGCGGCCTCGCGGTAGGCGGGGGAGCTGTGGCAGATCGCCCCGCGGGAACCGAAGGAGTACCGCATGCCGTCGCGGCTGACGGGCAGCGCCTCGGGGTGGGCGCGGTAGAACCAGGCGGGCGGCGCCACGGTGGGCGTGGCCAGGTCGACCCGGATGCCGTGCTCGTGCAGCAGGTCGAGGAGCCGGTCGAGCCAGCCGAAGTCGTACCGGCCGGGTGCGGGTTCCAGCAGGGCCCAGGAGAAGATCCCGACGCTCACCAGGGTGACGCCGGCCTCGCGCATCAGCCGTGCGTCCTCCTGCCACACGCTCTCCGGCCACTGTTCGGGGTTGTAGTCCCCGCCGAACGCGAGCCGGTGCAGGCCCGTGATGGTCTGCGACATGGGGTCTCTCCTGGGTGTCGGCATCTGAAAGGCAAGTCAATGGAGAACATCAACTGGGAACGTGCACAGAATGATCTCGCTGTCGGAACGCAACATAACCGCACAGGAACAACCATTGACAAGTGTCCTGGGTGTTTCTCTACTGTGAACGCTCACAGACGCATGATCGGTCTCCCCGCCTGAGGGTGAGGCCCTTTAGGTCAGGGAGAACTGCCCATGCCCCACGCGACGTACCGCGGCCTCGCCACCGCCACCGCCGTCCTTCTCGGCGCCACCGCACTCGCCGCCTGCGGATCTTCCGACTCCGCGGACAAGGCCGACGCCGCCGCCGATTCGGGCCCCGTCGCGCTGACTTACTGGGCCTGGGCGCCCAACTTGGACAAGGTGGCCGAGCTCTGGAACCGGAAGAACCCGAACATCAAGGTCACGGTCCAGAAGCAGGCCTCCGGAGACGACCTGGTCACCAAGATCATCACCGCGGCCAAGGCGCACCAGGCCCCCGACCTCGTCCAGGCCGAATACCAGGCCCTGCCGACCCTCGTCAGCAACGACGCCCTCGCCGACATCTCCAAGGAGGTCGCCGGTGCCAAGGACGCCTTCGCCCCCGGCCTCTGGCAGCAGACCACGCTCGGCAGCGACGCGGTGTACGCGGTTCCCCAGGACTCCGGGCCGCTGATGTTCTTCTACCGGACCGACATGTTCCAGCAGTACGGCCTGACCGTGCCCACCACGTGGGAGGAGTTCGGCGCCACGGCCAGGGCCCTCAAGGCCAAGGCCCCCGACAAGGCGCTGACCACCTTCTCCTCCAACGACCCCGGCCTGTTCGCCGGTCTGGCCCAGCAGGCCGGTGCCCAGTGGTGGACCACCGAGGGCCAGAAGTGGAAGGTGGGCATCGAGGACGCGGCCACCAAGAAGGTCGCCGACTTCTGGGGCGGTCTGGTGGAGGACGGGGCGATAGACAACCAGCCGATGTACACCCCCGCATGGAACAAGGCGTTGAACACCGGCGAGCAGATCGGCTGGGTCAGCGCCGTCTGGGCCCCGGGCGTCCTGACCACCGCCGCGCCCGAAACCAAGGGCAAGTGGGGCATGGCCCCGCTGCCCCAGTGGGACGCCTCGAAGCCCGCGACCGGCAGCTGGGGCGGATCCACCACGGCCGTCACCACCGACTCGAAGCACAAGGCCGCCGCGGCCAAGTTCGCGACCTGGCTGAACACGGACCCGGAGGCGCTGGCCGCGCTGGTCAAGGAGAGCGGCATCTACCCGGCCGCCACCGCCGCCCAGACCGGCGGGGCACTGGCCAAGGCCCCGGACTTCTTCGCCGACCAGCCCGACTTCTACACGAAGGCAGCCGAGATCGCGAAGACCACCGCCCCCGCCGCCTGGGGCCCCAACGTGAACGTGGCCTACACCTCCTTCAAGGACGAGTTCGGCAAGGCCGCCAAGGCCAAGTCGGGCTTCGGCGCAGCGCTCACCGCCATGCAGGGCGGCACCGTCTCCGACCTGAAGAAGCAGGGCTTCGAGGTCGCCCAGTGACGCACGTCCCCACGGGCGTCCGGCGGTCGTACGGGGTCAAGGCGGCCCCGTACGGCTTCCTCCTCCCGGCAGCCCTCCTCTTCGCGCTCTTCTTCGCGCTGCCCATCGGCTACGCGATATGGCTCAGCTTCCACAGGATCGAGGTCAAGGGGCTCGGCCTGGGCAAGGGAGCCAAGCACGAGGTCTGGGCCGGCCTGCAGAACTACACCGCCGCCCTCACCGACTCCGAACTCGGCCACAGCGCCCTGAGGATCCTCGGCTACGGAGCGATCGTCGTCCCCGTCATGCTGGGCCTGGCCCTGCTGTTCGCCCTCCTGCTGGACTCCGAACGGGTCCGGGGCCGCTCCTTCTCCCGACTGGCGATCTTCCTCCCGTACGCGGTCCCCGGGGTCATCGCGGCCCTCCTGTGGGGCTTCCTGTACCTGCCGGACGTGAGCCCCTTCACCTACCTGCTGGAAGCCCTCGGGCTCCCGCAGCCGGACCTGATGGACGGCGGGCCGCTGTACCTGGCCATGTCGAACATCGCGGTCTGGGGCGGCACCGGCTTCAACATGATCGTGATCTACACCTCGCTGCGCTCCCTTCCCCCGGAGGTGTTCGAAGCGGCCAGGCTCGACGGCTGCTCGCAGTTGCAGATCGCGCTGCGCATCAAGATCCCGATGGTGGCGCCCTCACTGGTGCTGACCTTCTTCTTCTCGGTCATCGCCACCCTCCAGGTCTTCAACGAGCCGACCACGCTCCGGCCGCTCACCAACGGCATCCCCACCACCTGGAGCCCCCTGATGAAGGTCTACAACGACGCCTTCGTCGGCGGGAACATCCACGCCGCCTCGGCCACCGCCGTGGTGCTGGCCCTCGCGACCTTCCTGCTGTCCTTCGCCCTCCTCAGGGTCTCCAACCGCCGTACGAAGCAAGGAGCAACCCGATGACCGGGCTCGCCTCCCCGGCGCCGGTGCGCAAGGCCGCCCCGGCTGCCGGCACCACACCCGGCACTGCACAGGGACCGCCGCGCCCGCGCCGCGCCGCTCTGCTGCCGACCGCCGCCCTTGTTCTGGGCGCGCTGTACTGCCTGTTGCCCGTCGCCTGGGTCCTGGTCGCCTCCACCAAATCGGGCGCGGACCTCTTCTCGACCTTCACCTTCCTGCCCGGCGACGCCTTCGGTGACAACCTCGCCGACCTGGCCGCCTACCGCGACGGCCTCTACTGGCGGTGGATGGCCAACTCGGTCTTCTACGCGGGCCTGGGCGCCGTGCTGTCCACGGTGGTCTCGGCGTTCGCCGGCTACGCCCTGGCCGTCTACCGCTTCCGCGGCCGGGAGGCGTTCTTCAACACGATCCTCACGGGCGTCCTGATGCCCCCGGTGATCCTCGCCATCCCGCAGTACCTGCTGATGGCACAGGCCGACATGACGGACACCTACCTCTCCGTCCTGCTGCCGCTGATCCTCTCCCCGTACGGCGTCTACCTCGGCCGGATCTACGCCGAAGCCGCCCTTCCCATGGAGCTCGTCGAGGCGGGCCGGATGGACGGCGCGGGCGAGTGGCGGATCTTCCTGAGGATCGCGGTCCCGATGATGTCCCCGGGGCTGGTGACGATCTTCCTCTTCCAGTTCGTCGCCATCTGGAACAACTTCCTGCTTCCGTTCATCATGCTCGGCGACGACGAGAAGTTCCCCATGACCGTCGGCCTGTTCACCCTGCTGAAGCAAGGCGCGGGCCAGCCCGCCCTCTACACCTTGGTGATCACCGGTGCGCTCCTCGCGATCGTCCCGCTCGTCGCCCTCTTCCTGGTCATTCAACGGTTCTGGAGCCTCGACCTGCTCTCCGGCGCCGTAAAGTCCTGAAGCACAGGGGACGGAGGGAAACACAGCATGAGCACAGCAGCGAGCAGGCGTCGCCCGGCGACGATCCACGACGTGGCAGCCGAGGCGGGCGTATCGCGCGGCACCGTCTCGCGCGTCCTCAACGGCGGGCACTACGTCAGTCCCACCGCGAAAGCGGCCGTCGACGCCGCGATCCGCAAAACGGGCTACGTCGTCAACCGGCACGCCCGCTCGCTGATCACCGGCAAGTCCGGCTCGGTGGCCTTCCTGCTGACCGAGCCGCAGGAGCGGTTCTTCGAAGACCCGAACTTCAACGTGCTCCTGCGGGCCTGCAGCCAGGCGCTCGCCGCCCAGGACGTGCCCCTGCTGCTGATGATCGCGGGCACGGAGGACGAACGCCGGCGCAATCTGCGGTACATCGAAGCCGGTCACGTGGACGGAGTCCTCCTGATCTCCAGCCACTACGGCGACCCGGTCGTGGCCCGGCTGCACCAGGCGGGCGTCCCGGTCGTGGCCTGCGGCAGACCCCTCGGCCAGACCGCCAAGATCGGCTACGTCGCCGCCGACGACCGCGACGGCGCCCGCGACATGGTGCGCCACCTGTACGAGTCGGGCAGGCGCCGGATCGCCACCGTCACCGGCCCGTTCGACACCCCCGGCGGCGTCGAACGCCTCGCGGGCTATCGGGAGACCCTGTCCGAGTACGGCCTGCCCGTCGACGAGTCCCTGATCGTCACCGGCGACTACAGCCGCGCGAGCGGCGAGGCGGCGGCGCGCCAACTCCTGGAACGCGCCCCGGACCTCGATGCCGTCTTCGTGGCCTCGGACCTCATGGCCCAGGGTGTCCTCGACACCCTGGCCCGGGCGGGCCGACGTGTCCCCGAGGACATCGCCGTGGGCGGGTTCGACGACTCCCCGGCGGCGCTCTCCTCCCGGCCCTCGCTCACCACGATCCGCCAGCCCTGGGACCGGATCAGTACCGAGATGGTGCGGATGCTGCTGGCCCGCATAGCGGGGGAGGAGCCGGCCGCGGTCATCCTGCCCACGGAGCTGGTCCGCCGCGAATCGGCGTAGCGCCGACCCTCGCCCCGGACGCAACCGCCCTCGGGTCAGGCGCCGACGGACGCGCGCCGGATCGCGTCGAGGGCGCGCGCCACGTCGTCGTCGGTCGTCGACCAGTTGCTCACCGAGATGCGCATGACGCGCCGCCCGTGCCAGGTGGAGCCGCTGATCCAGGCCGTGCCGTCGTCGAGCAGTCGGGCCAGGACCCGCTCCGTGCGCGCGTCGTCGCCGAACTCGGCGCAGACCTGGGTGAACACCACGTCGTTGAGGACCGTCGCACCGTCCGTCCCGGCGATGCCGGCGGCGAACGCGGCGGCGTGCCCGCACAGCCGCTCGACGAGGTCGGCCACGCCCGACCGGCCGAGGGATCTGAGCACCGCCCACACGGTGAAGGCCCTGCCGCGCCGGGAGAGTTCAGGGACCTTGTCGGTGGGGTCGCCCTGTTCGTCCTGGATGAGGTAGTCGCCGCGCAGACCCATCGCCGCCCGGACCGCGGAGGGGTCGCGCACGATGGCGAGGCCGCAGTCGTACGGGACGTTCAGGGTCTTGTGGGCGTCCGTCGCCCAGGAGTCGGCGTCCGCGCAGCCCGCCGTCAGGTGCGCGTACCGGGGGGACGCGGCCGCCCACAGCCCGAAGGCACCGTCCACGTGCACCCACGCGTCCGCCGCGCGAGCGGCACCGATCGCCTCGACGAAGGGGTCGAAGGCCCCGGAGTGGATGTCTCCGGCCTGCAGGATCACGATCGTGGGGCGCTGCCCGCCGGCCTCCAGGGCCTGCCGCAGGGCCGCGGGCTCGATGCGGCCCTGCCCGTCCGCCGTGATCAGTTCGGGCTGCCCGAGTCCCAGGTAGCGGAGCGCCAGGTCGATGGCCATGTGGCGGTCCTCGCCGGCGAGGACGCGTACGGCCGGCCCGCCCGTGAGTCCGTCGCGTGCGACGTTCCAGCCCGCGCGCCGCAGCACCGCGTCGCGCCCGGCGGCGAGGCAGGTGAAGTTGGCCATCGTGGCACCCGTGGTGAAGCCGACGGCGCTGTCGCCCGGCAGACCGAGCAGGTCCAGCAACCACGCCCCGGCGACCTCCTCCACCGCCGCGTACGCGGGAGAGGCGGCGCGCATCACGCAGTTCTGGTCCCAGGCACTGACCAGCCAGTCCGTGGCGAGCGCGGCCGGTTCGGTGCCCCCGACCACGAACCCGTAGAAGCGGCCACTGGGAAACGCGGTGAGGCCCGGCTCGCAGGCCGTGGCGAGCAGGTCGACGACATCGGCGGGCGTGCCGGGAGCGGCGGGCAGCTCGTGGCCGAGCGCGCGCACGATCTCGTCGACCGAAGCGCGGGCGGGAACCCGGCGGTCGTCCAGGCTCGCCAGCCAGCGGACGGCATGCTCGTGTGCCCGTCGGAGCGCTGCCTCGCGCGCGTCCATACCTCGGACTATGAGGCAGCAGCCACCACCCCGCAAGCCACGGGCGGACCGGCGGCCCCCGGCCGGGCCCGGACCGTCAAGGGAGGGGCAGGCTCTGTTCGGACCAGACGGTCTTGCCTCCCCGGGCGTAGCGGCTGCCCCAGCGGTGCGAGAGCTGGGCGACGATGTAGAGGCCCCGACCGCCCTCCTCGGAGCTCCTCGCACGCCGCATCCTCGGTTGCGTATTGCTGGAGTCCGAGACCTCGCACGTCAGGGTGTCCGCCCGGATCAGCCGGAGCCGGATCGGGCCACCGGCGTGGCGAACGGCATTGGTGACCAGCTCGCTGACGATGAGCTCCGTGCTGAAGGCGAGCTCGTCGAGGTCCCAGGCGGTCAGCTGTGCCAGGACGAGGTGGCGGGCATCGGCGACGACCGCCGGGTCGGCATCGAGCCGCCACGTAGCGATGGAGCCGGCATCCACCACCCTGGTACGGGCCAGCAGGAGGGTGACGTCGTCCCTCAGCCTGCCCGGCGGCAATCCCTCCACGATCTCGTGGCGGGCCTCGCGCAGCGGCCGACCGAGTACGTCCGCGCGCAGCAGCCGGTCCGCCAGGTCGCGCATGCCCTGGTCGATGTCGCCTTCTCCACGTTCGATCAGCCCGTCGGTGTACAGGGCGAGGACGCTCCCCGGCGGCAGCTCGCGTTCGACCGCCTCGAAGGGCCAGCCGCCGACCCCCAGGGGCGGGCCGGGGCTCAGCTCGACGTACTCCACCGTTCCGTCCGGGCTGACCACGGCCGGAGGCGGGTGTCCGGCGCTCGCCATGACGCAGCTGCGGGTCACCGGGTCGTAGACGGCGTACAGACAGGTGGCCCCGGCCGGTCCGCCGGGCACCGGGGTGCCCGCGTCGCCGTCTTCCGCGGCGTCGCTCTCGGCCTCGGCGCCGACCTGCAGGACCATGTCGTCCACGTGCGCCAGCAGTTCCTCCGGTTCCAGTTCCAGGTCCGCCATCGCGCGTACGGCGCTGCGCAGGCGCCCCATCATGGCCGTGGCGTGCAGCCCGTGGCCGGTGACGTCCCCGGCCACCAGGGCGACGCGGGCCGACGACAGGGGGATGACGTCGAACCAGTCGCCGCCCACTCCGCTGTCCGCGTCGGCGGGCAGGTAGAGGCCGGCGGCTTCCACCGCGGGTGTTTCCGCGGTGGCCGGCGGCAGCAGGCTGCGCTGCAGGCCCACCGCGGTGCGGCGTTCCTTGGTGTAGCGGCGCGCGTTGTCCACGGCGAGGGCCGCACGGGCCGCGATCTCCTCCAGGAGGGCCAGGTCGTCCGCCTCCAGCGGGGGAGTGTCCCCCGTGCGCCAGAGCGTGAGCCGTCCGAACCCGATGCCCCGTGCACACAGCGGCGCCGTCATCGCCGAGTGCGCCCCCGGGACGGCGGTGGCCCATTTCGGTGCGTCGCTCCCGGGGTCCGTAGGTCGCGCGCCGAGGAGCGTGACCAGCTCTCCCCGGCATTCCCGGTCTCCGGGCGCGGCCGGTCCGGGCCCTCCCGCCCCGGTCGCCGCCGGGTGGGCGAGGGCCGTGGCGAGCGGAGCCGCGAATCGGGTCGTCCCCGTACGCAGCGCGTCCGCTTCCGCTCCTGCGACGGCCATCCGGATCAGGGGCAGCGGGAGATGATGCCCATCGGCGGGTGGTTCGCCGCCGGTCAGCACGGTCTCCACGAGATCCACCGCGGCGCAGTCGCCGAACGAGGGCGTCAGTACGCCGACCAGGTCCTCGACGGTGCGCAGGACGGACAGCGAACCGCCCAGCGCTCCGGTCGCGCGATACAGCAGGTCCAGGCGCCCACGCGACCGTTCGTGGTCGGTGACGTCGGTGAACACGGCCGCCACACCCATCGGATGTCCGTCGGGCTCCTGCAGCCGGAACGCCTGGATCGTCACGATCCGACCCCCTCGGGGGTCGTCCAGGGTGCGGGTGGTCGTGTTGAAACCGATCAGGGGGTTCCCGCTCTGCAGGACCTCCCGCAGCCGGTCGTCGATGGTCCGCGCGTCCTGCGCCCACAGGAAGTCGGCCAGGCGCCGGCCCTTCAGGTCGACGGGCACTCCGGTGTAGGGCAACAGGTGCGTGTTGGTCCTCAGCAGGCGCAGGTCCGCGTCGAAGACGGCCAGGCCCACGCGCCCCTGCAGGAACAGTTCCTGGGTGAAGGCGTGGTCCTGCCGCCATCGGGCGACCAGCTCCAGGGGCGCGCCGAGTACGAGGCAGCGGCCCGCGTCGCTCCGCACGCCGTCGTTCAGCGGGATGACCCGGAAGCCGATCTCCAGCTCACGCCCTGAGCCGTGTCGCAGGGTGGCCCGGCCCTCCCACCCCTCCCGGCTCCCCTGTCCGTCCTGCGCCAACACCGCTTTCCAGCCGCCCGGGCCCGGGTCCGCGAGGAGGTCGCGGGCCGGTCGGCCGCACACGTCCGCGGACCGGCGCTCCAGGAGGGCTTCGGCCGCCGGTGTCCAGGCGACGATCGTCCCGGCACCGTCCAGGAGTGCCGCGGCCGTGTTCGTGGCGGCGAAGGGATAATCCTGGTTGCTCTCCGTGGCGCGCATGCGTGCCCATCTCGTCAGCCCGGTCCCACTGTCCCCATGCTGGTCGATGTCCGGAACGGGAGCCAGAGGCGTTGCGCCATCCGGTACCGCTTCAGACGTCAGTCAAAGTGTCTCGCGAGCACCAGCCCGGTGCGCGCCCCCGCGGACGCCCGGGTGAGTAGGCCCGTTCCTGTGCCCATCCTGCGGGCTTCCTTAAGGGACCTTGAAGAACGCCTCCGGATCGCCATTTCCGCTGGTCACCACCCTAGGCTCGGGGAGCCGTCTCCCCCTTCTCGCCGAGAGGTCCCCCAGGCATGAGCCGCAGCAGAACCCCCGGAACGCCGTCCCGCGTCGAGGCGCGACGGAAGAAGACGGTGCGCACGCGCATCGTGCTGTCCCTCACCGCCGCGGGCGCGGTGGTGGCGGTCGGGGTCGCGGTCGCAGCCTCCGGCGACGGCGCGCGGGCCTCCGGGGCGAAGGCCCGGGCGGCTGTCTCCGGTGGCCGGCCGGCGGCGGAATCCTCCTCTTCCGCCGCCCCCGCACTGTCCGCCGACGCCGCGTCCGCGACGGGCGCGATGCCGTCGGCGGCGCCCGCCACCGACCCCACGGGCTCCGCCGCCCCCACGAAGTCGCCGCAGGAGAGCCGCCCGGCCCCCGCGGCCCCGACCCCGGCCGCCAAGCCCAAGCCCACCCGTACGCCCACCGCGACCAACGGCGGCGGTTCGGGCGGGTCGGGCGGTTCCGGGGCGTCCTCCGGTTCCTCCGGTTCTTCTGGCTCCTCCGGTTCTTCCGGCTCCTCCGCCGTGGAGTCCGCGGTCCTCGCCCTGGTCAACAAGGAGCGGGCCGCGGCCGGGTGCGGTGCGTTGACCGCGAACGCGAAGCTCAGCGCCGCGGCACGGGCGTACAGCGACACCATGGCCCGCAGCGGCGTCATGTCCCACACCGGACCCGACGGGTCCACCATGACCACCCGCGTCGAAGCTGCCGGATACGGCTGGTCCCGCCTGGGCGAGAACATAGCCCGCGGCCAGGCGGACGCTGCCGCGGTCATGAACGCGTGGATGAACAGCCCCGGCCACAAGGCCAACATCCTCAACTGCGGCTTCCGGGAGATCGGCATAGGTTTCCACAAGGGCGACGGCGGCCCCTGGTGGACCCAGGACTTCGGCACGGCCAGGTAGGCCCCCGCACCCGCCCCGCACCCACGGGGCCCGGCACACGCCGTCCTCCGACCCGTACGCGGGCCAGGAGGACGTCTGCGTTCCCGCGCGCATCCGGAGCCGTGCGCGGGCCGTCCCGGAGCCGTCCCAGAGCCGTCCGGGGGCCGGCCGGCGGGCCGGGTTCGTTACGGGGGAGGCGGTGACGGGCGGCCGAGCGGGTCGGCCACTATGGGGCCGTGCCCCGAATTCCGCGCTACCTGCTCATATGGCTGTCGTGCACGGCCGCCAGCGTGACCGCCGTGCTCGCCACGGTCCAGTTCGTCGTCGGTTCGACCAGGCACACGCCCCCGGTCGCGCGGTCCGCCCCCGTGGTCGTCGAGACGCCGCCGGCCTGGACGGCGGCCCCGGACCAGGCACCGAGCCCGCAGTCCCCGGGCGCCACCGTCAGTGGTTCGCCCGTCGCAACCGAGCGGTCGTCACCCCCGGCTTCGACACCCACCTCGGCGAAGTCCCCGGCGGCAACGCCCCGGACGACAGTGCCCAAACCACCCGTCGACTGCACCGGGGGCGGGTTCGGCCTGCACACCGTCCCCTCGGAGGGCGGCAAGGTCACCGTCCGCTACGGCAATCGCGGCGTGTGCCTGATCTCCGCGGTCCCCGGCCGGGGATACAAGGCCGCCACGTCACAGACCGCGGACGACACCCTGACCGTCACGTTCACCGGCGCGGACCACCGCTCGGTGATCACGGCGACGATCACCCCGTCGGCGAAGGCCAGCGTGCGCGAGACGTCCTTCTGATCGCTTTTCCGGGTTTCACCCCCTTGTGCACACCTATCTCCCGAGCTCCGGTGAAGCGGAAGGTGAGCTGTTCCTTAGGGGAACCTCAAGATCACGCCCAGCCGGTTCCGGCGGCCCCCAGCGGTCCTATGCTCGCGTCAGCCGAACGGCCTTCGGTGCCCGGGCACGACTGCCCCGGCACCCCCGACGAGCCGCCGTGCCATCGGCTCCACCGATCCGGAAGGCGTTTCGCGCTTCCGTACTCCGAACCGTGCCCTGGGGTGTCTTCGCCATGACTTCTCGCATACTCCGAACCGCCCGCGCCACCCGCCGCACGCCGCGCCCGCGCGCCGCCGCACCCCTGGGCGTGCGGCTGCCCCTGGTGGCCGCGGCCGTGGTCGCCGCCGGGCTGACCGCGGCGTGCGGTCCGTCCGCCCAGCCCACCGGTGCCGCCGCGCCGACCACGGCCGGACAGCCGTCGCAGAGCCTCGCGTCCGCGACGGAGTCCGCGTCCGCCGAGGCGTCCCCGACCGCGTCCGCCACGCCGTCCGCGTCGCCGTCTGCGTCCGCGTCGGTCGGCACCCCGGCCGGCGCCCCGCCCGCCCCCTCGCGCGCCCAGCCCGCCAAGCCCGCCCCCAAGCCGTCCCGCACCTCCGCCGCGCCCGCCCCGGCGGCCCGGATACCCGGGCCCGGCTACGACAGTTCGGCCGACGCGCAGAAGCTGATCGACGCGGCGCTGCGTGCGGCCAAGGCCGACGGCCGCATGGTGCTGCTCGACTTCGGCGCCAACTGGTGCGGCAACTGCAAGGCGGCCGACAAGGTGTTCGCCCAGCCCGCGACCGCGTCGATCCTCGGAGCCTCGTACCACCTGGTCAAGGTGGACATCGGCGGCAACAGCTCAGCCAACTCCGCCCTCCTGCGCAAGTACAGCCCCTCGGGCGGGACGTACAAGATGCCCGTCCTGGTCGTGGTCTCTCCGTCCGGCTCGGTGCGCACCGACACGCACGTCACCGGCAATCCCGCGCTGACCTCGGACGGCCTCGGCTCCTTCCTCCGTCAGTGGGCGTCATGAGACGAGCGGTCCCGCGCTCCACCGTCCTGGCCGGTGCCGGCCTCGCGGTGGCGCTCGCCGGGTGCCTCTACGCCGCTGTCGGCGCCGCCTCCGACGGCGGCGGTGGCGGGGATGCGCCCGGCCCGGGGAGAGCAGCAGTCAGGCCCATGTCCGCGGCCGCGGCCGCGGTCGTGGACTCCGGAGCCCGGCCGGACGCACCCGCCCTGACGGGCGCCGATCTGGACGGAAAGCCGGTCAGTCTCGCCGAGTTCCGGGGCCAAGTCGTCGTCCTCAACGTGTGGGGGTCGTGGTGCGGGCCCTGCCGGTCGGAGGCCGACGACCTCGAGCGGCTCAGCGGGCAGACCCGTACGCAGGGCGTCCGGTTCCTCGGGATCAACACCCGCGACCGGGACCGCGCGGCGGCGCAGTCCTTCGTGCGCGCGCACGGCCTGGGATTCCCCAGCCTCCACGACCCCACCGGCGAACTCCTGCTCCGCTTTCCGCCCGCGCTCCTCAACCCGCAGACCATCCCGTCGACGCTGGTGATCGACCGCCACGGCCGGATCGCCGTCAGCATCGGGGGAGCGGTCACCGACGAGGAACTGAGGCCCTTGCTCGCTCGTGTCGCGGAGGAGACTGCATGACGGTGCTTACCGCCGCCGACGCCGCCCCCGCCCTCCTCCACGGGACGCTGGTCCTCGCCGCCCCCGTGGCGTTCTTCGCGGGACTGGTCTCCTTCCTCTCGCCGTGCGTACTGCCGCTCGTGCCGGGCTACCTCAGCTACGTGACCAGCCTGTCGGTCTCCGACCTGGCGGACGCCCGCGGCGGGCAGCGCAGCCGCATGGTGACCGGCGCGGCGCTGTTCGTCCTGGGCTTCACGGCCGTACTGGTCTCCGGCGGCGCCCTGTTCGGGTACTTCGGCCGCACCCTGCTGGCCCACCAGGAGGTGGTCACCCAGGTGCTCGGCGTCTTCACCGTGCTGATGGGGCTGTCCTTCATGGGCTTCCTGCCGGGTTTCACGCAGCGGGAGTTCCGCAGCCACCGGAGGCCCGTGCTCGGCCTGGCGGGCGCGCCGCTGCTGGGGGCGGTGTTCGCGGTCGGGTGGACCCCGTGCATCGGCCCGACGCTGGCCGCCGTACAGGCGCTCGCCTGGAGCGAGGCCAGCGCGGCCCGCGGGGCCCTGCTGATGGCGGCCTACTGCCTCGGGCTGGGCCTGCCGTTCCTCCTGGCCGCCCTGGCCTTCCGCCGGGCACTGGGCGCCTTCGGCCTGGTCAAACGGCACTACCCATGGGTCCTGCGGGCCGGCGGCGGAATGCTCGTCCTCGTCGGCGTGCTGCTCGCCTCCGGCGTGTGGAACGACCTGATGTACCGGCTCCAGTTGTGGAGCGCGGAGTACACCACAGCCGTCTAGGGCCGGCCGAACCCCTTCCCCCGACCCTTCCTCCCCTGACGAAAGCACAGCCGATGAACGTGTCCCCGTACGCGCACCACTCCCGCAAGGCCCGCCTCGCCGCCGCCCTGCTCTCCCTGGCCGCCCTCACGGCCTGCGGCGAGGAGCCCGCCGCGACCGGCTCCGCGCCCACGACGAGCTTCACCGAGAACGGGGTCACCGTCACCCTCTCGGTCTCCGCATGGCATCCCCCGCAGGGCACCTTGACCGCGGTCTTCACCCCCGAGGAGAAGGGGTTCCACCTCTACAGCACCGATCTGCCCGCCACCGGAATCGAGGGCGTCGGCCGGCCGACCTCGCTGGACGTCACCGGCGTCCTGCGGGCGGAAGGGAAGCTGACGGCCGCAGCCGACGTACGGACGATCAGCGTGCCCGGCGTCGACGCCCCGGTCCCCGTCTACCCGGACGGCCCGGTCACCACCACCCTGCCCGTCCGCCTGGACGGCAACGGGGAGGCGACCGTACTGCTCGGGTACGCGAGCTGCAGTACGCAGGAGGGCTGCACCATTCCGGTCTCCGACCGCCCCGTCCACCTGCACGTCACCGACGAGGGCCCGGCCTTCCGCGACCAATAGGAACGAGCGTTCACCTAAGGTGTGCCCATGCCGAGCGTTCTGGTCGTCGAAGACGACCCCAGCATCCGCCAGTCACTCATCGAAGTCCTGGCGGAGCACGGCTATGCCGTACGCAGCGCGGGCGACGGGTTCGGCGCCCTGCGCGAGGTCACCCAGTCGCCCGTCGACGCGGTGGTCCTCGACCTGGGGCTGCCCGATCTGGACGGAGGAGACGCACTGCGCATGATCCGGGGCATCTCCTCCGTTCCCGTCCTGGTGGCCACCGCCCGCGACGACGAAGCGGAAATCATCCGGCTCCTCAACGCGGGCGCCGACGACTACCTGGTCAAACCCTTCTCCGGGGGACAGCTCATCGCACGCCTCTCCGCCGTCCTGCGGCGCACCAACCACCTGCCGCCCGCCCATGCCGCACACGGCGCCCGGGGTTCGCGGCAGGCGCCCGCGGCCGAACCGCTGCGCCCCACCACCGTGGGCGAGCTCGCGGTGGACCCGGGGGCGCGCACCGCGTACCTGTCCGGCCGTGAGCTCCGGCTCACCCGCCGCGAGTTCGACCTCCTGGCCTTCCTCGCCCACCACACCGGCCAGGTCGTCTCCAAACGGCGGCTGCTGACCGAGGTCTGGCGCGAACCCTACGTCGACGACCAGACCGTCGACGTGCACCTGTCCTCGCTGCGCCGCAAGCTCGGCGAACGCGCGGCGGCACCGCGCTACCTGCTGACCGTCCGCGGCGTCGGCATCAAGCTGGTGGCGCCGCGGTGAGACGCTCACTCGCCGGAGTGGCGCTCGCCGTCACGTCCATGGTCGCCCTCTCCTTCCTCATACCGCTGGCCGCCCTGGTGATGTCGCTCGTCAAGGAGCAGAGCGTCACCGCGGCCGAGCAGCGGGCCGCCGCCCTGGCCCCCGTACTGGCACTGACCACGGATCCGTCCGCCCTGCGGGAATCCGCCGCCAGCCTGGACGCGGCCGAGTACGTGGTCGTCCACCTGCCGGACGAGCCCGCCCTCGGCACGTCCCGGGCCCCGGCGGCCCTGCTCGAACGGGCCCAACGGGGCCGCGAGTCCATCTCCCAGCGGATGCCCGGCGGGTGGATCTGCCTGCAGCCGGTGGTACTGCCCGGGGAGCAGGTCGCCGTCATCGAGAACTTCGTCCCCAAAGAGGAGCTGACCCGCGGGGTCGCGGCCTCCTGGACGGTCATGCTCCTCCTCGCCGTCGGACTGGTCGGCGGTTCCGTCCTGGTCGCCGACCGGCTCGGCGCGAAGGTCGTCAGGTCCTCCAAGCGGCTCGCCCACGCCTCCCAGGCCCTGGGCCGGGGCAATCTGGACGCCCGCGTGGACCCCATGGGACCCAGGGAACTGCGCGAGGCGGGCATCGCCTTCAACACCATGGCCCACCGGATGACCGAACTGCTCGCCGTCGAACGCGAACTGGTCGCCGACCTGTCCCACCGGCTGCGCACCCCGCTGACGGCCCTGCACCTGGCAACGGAACGCATGGCCGGCTCACCGGAGTCGGCCAGGGTCGAGGCCGCCGTGTGCGCCCTGGAAACGGAACTCCGGGCCATCATCACCGCGGCCCGCACCCCGCTCGCCGTGGGCCCGATGGGGCAGGGCATGCTCGGCCCGGAAACGGGCACGGCACACCACGCCGCGCACCCGGGACCGGCCGGACCCCGCTGCGAGGCGGCGGACGTCGTGCGTCACCGGACCGCCTTCTGGGCGGTCCTGGCGGAGCAGCAGAACCGCCCCTGCTCCCTCGACCTCACCCAGGAGCCCGCGGCAGTCGGCCTCTCCGAAGACGACGTCGCCGCCGTGGTGGACGCGCTCATCGGCAACGTCTTCCGGCACACCCCGCCCGGCACCGCGTTCGCCGTCCGTGTCGCCCGTACCGCCCAGGCAGTGGAACTGGTCGTGGAGGACGCCGGACCGGGCATCCCCGAACCGGACCAGGCCCTCTCCCGCGGAAGCAGCACCGGTTCCTCGGGGCTCGGCCTCGACATCGCCCGCAGGGCCGGCTCCGTCACCGGCGGTTCGGTGCGCATCGCCCGAGGCCCCCGCGGCGGCGCCCGGATCACCGTGGTCTTCGGCCTGGCCGCACCCCTGCCGTCCGGGCGTGCGCCGCGCGCCTCCCGGCGGCGTACGGGATGGCCGCGCGCCCGGTGAAGGGCCGGAGGGCCGGCGCGGGCCGCGCCGTCAGACCGCCGGGGAGACCTCCGGCGCGACCTCGGGGAAGACGGGGGCGATCCCGAGGGCCGGCGCGATCGCCCGCCAGATCGTCGACTGGGCCGTGGCGAGGTCGATGCGGGGGTCCTCCAGCATCAGCCGGTTGCCGAGGCCGTCGCACAGCGCCAGCACCAGCGTGCCCACTTCGGCGACGTCGCAGTCGGTGAACTCGCCGGAGGCGATGCCCCGTTCCACGACTCCGGCGACCCACGCGTGCAGTTGGTCGTACAGGTCGACGGCGAGGTCCCGGGCCGCTGCGTCGCGCAGGGCGCGCACCCACAGCTCCTGCCAGAGCTTCCAGTCCTGGCGGAGTTCGGCGTCCGTGGGCAGCATGCTCCGTACGATCCGGGCCAGGACGACGGCGGCCGGGAGCGAAGCGTCCTCGCTGCCGGTGTCCGTACCTGTCTTGGCGAAGGAGTGCGTCATCGCCTCGGCGAAGAGCTTCTCCCGGGTGTCGAAGTGGTAGTGGAGCAGGGCCTTCGAGACACCGGCGTGCTCGGCGACCTTGCGCATGCTGACGTGCTCGAAACCGATGTCGGCGATCACTTCGCACGCGGCCGTGAGGATTCGCTCCCGCGTTTCGAGTGCGCGCTCGGCCTTGGTCACGTTGGCTGCTCCCCGTGTCGGCGCACCCGTCGGATCGGGTGCGTGGGTGGCCGGAAGGCCCCGGCGGCCCGGCCCGCCGAACCCCCATCCTCGCGCATGGGGAATCCGGGCCCGGGCCGTCGGGGCACCGCGGTCAGGAATAAGTGTGGAACCCCCGGCCGGTCTTGCGGCCGAGCCGGCCCGCATCCACCATCCGGGCAAGCAACGGCGGCGGGGCGTACAGGGGCTCCCGGTACTCCGCGTACATCGACCGGGCGATCGCCTGGACGGTGTCCAGGCCGATGAGGTCGGCCAAGGCCAGCGGCCCGAGCGGGTGCGCGCACCCCAGGGTCATGGCCCGGTCGATGTCCTCGGCCGACGCGGTCCGCGATGCGGCCATCCGTACGGCGGCCAGCAGGTACGGAACGAGGAGCGCGTTCACCACGAACCCGGCCCGGTCCTCGGCGTGGACGACCTGCTTGCCCAGCACGCCGGAGGCGAACTCCCGCGCGCGCCGGACGGTTTCCGCGGAGGTGAGCAGTGAGGGCACCAGTTCGACCAGGGCGAGCACCGGGACGGGTTGGAAGAAGTGGAGGCCGACGACCTGCTCGGGCCGGGACGTGGCCGCCGCCAGCCGGATGACCGGGATGGAGGAGGTGTTCGTCGCGAGTACCGCGTCCCTGCGCCTGACGGCCCGGTCGAGCCGGGCGAAGACCTCCAGCTTCGCCCGCTCGTCCTCGGCCACCGCCTCGACGACGAGGTCCCGGTCCGCCATCCGGTCCATGTCCGTGGTCATCGCGATCCGGCCCACCGCCGCGTCGCGCTCGGCGGCAGACAGCTTCCCGGCGGCCGTGGCGCGGGCCAGGGAGCGGGCGATCCGCTCCAGGCCGGCGTCCGCGGCCGCCCGGCCCGTCTCCACGACCACCACGTCCCGTCCGGCGCGGGCGCAGACCTCGGCGATGCCGGAGCCCATCAGGCCGCACCCCACGATCCCGACCCGTTCGACATCGGTCATCGGCTCTCCCCCTTCGGTTCTCCCTCTTCGGATGCGGAGGTCACACGGTGGAGGGCATCCGCAGTACGCCCGTGCCGCGCTTGACGAGTTCGCCCGCGATGATCAGGCGCTGGATCTCGGAGGTGCCCTCCCAGATGCGGTCGACGCGCAGTTCGCGGTAGAGCCGTTCGACGGGGTAGGAGCGGTCGTAGCCGCGGCCGCCGAAGATCTGCAGGCAGCGGTCGATGACCCGGCCGGACGCCTCGCTCGCCGACAGCTTGGCGATGGCCGCCTTCGCGTGCAGCGTCTTGCGGTCGAGGGCGCCCTCGTCGACCTCCCAGGCGACCTGGTGGGTGTAGGCGCGGTTGACGGCGATGTCGACGGCGCAGTCGGCGAGCATGCCCTGGATCAGCTGGAAGTCGGCGATGGG